>CAUPNA010000022.1:0-35768 GCA_963512475.1 uncultured Undibacterium sp. | reverse complement strand
TCGCGGCTTCTAATGCGCTGCGGGTTAAACCGTTTTCACGCGCCAATTTACCTGCTTCTGATTTGTCATCCACCAAAGCTAACAAGACCATTTCGCTGGCCAAAAATTGATCGCCGCGTTTTTGTGATTCTTTGTCAGCAAGATTCAATAAGCCCATCAACTCGCGGCCAATTTGAACTTGACCATCGCTGCCAGTGACTTTTGCAATACGATCTAAAGCAGCCTTTAAACTACTCAGTAAGCCATTGATGTTGACACCAGCACGTTGCAATAATGAGCGGGCACCGCCATCGTCTTGATTGATCAAAGCGAGTAAGACGTGCACAGGCTCGATATATTGGTTATCATTACCCACCGCCTGACTCTGTGCGTCAGCCAGTGCTTCTTGCAATTTTGTCGTTAATTTATCTAAGCGCATACAAACCTCCGGGTGCATTAATTTATTAGTGCTCTATAGATTAGGCGACAAAACCACTTTTCAAGCGCGGTCAATAGGAAAAACTTCAACCGCTTTGCGTTATATCAATCATTTATGCATTTAGAACAACTTAACCTTGCTTACCTTATCGACGAAGACCGCATCTTACTGAGAATAGGTTTTTCTACCGAAGACACGGATCAAACCAAACAAGAGATACAGATTTTCTTTACTCGTCGTCTGCTACAAAAATTATGGCCAACCTTGATGGAAGCAATCAGTGCGCATATGCGCCTGAATCGTCCAGAGGCGGCTTTTGCGAGCGATGAGTTAGTGAATATAGAACACCAAAATGCGCTGGACAAGATCAAGCAAAGTGGTAATTTTGATCAAGCCTACTCAGAGGAAAACCGCAAAGCATTGAATGGTGAGCGACCGTTTTTGCTTGAAACTATCAAGTTTCATTTGAAAGCGAACGCAGCATTATGGATACAATTTTTCCCAACGCAAGGCGGCACAGTAGACTTGCGTCTAGAAACATCCTTACTACACGGCTTTTGTAAATTATTGATTGATGCAGAAAAAGCGTCAGGCTGGAATTTGGAATTAAGTTTGCCAAAACCAGAAGAAATGTCGGTACCTGCTCACTTATTAAACTAATTTAGTTTCGCCATTTTTTTTGCGTAAAAAAAAAGCAGAGAATAAGATTCTCTGCTTTTTTTCTAAATGACGTATGAACTACTTGCGCCCTTTTACATCACGCTCCATTAACTTGAAAATCCGGCGATACTCATCTAACCAGCTATCTGCCTCCCGGAAGCCATGCGGCTCAATTGGGTAGACTGCCAACTCAAAATTAGGATTTTTCAATTCAATCAGTTTTTGCACCATGCGGACGCTGTCTTGGAAGAAGACATTGTCATCCAAAATACCAGAACAAATTAAGAGTGGCCGTTTCAACCCAGCCGCGAATTCTATCGGCGAGCTGCGTGCATAAGCGTCGGGATCAACATCCGGTGTATTCAAAATATTCGAAGTATAGCCGTGATTGTAATGAGCCCAATCTGCAACCGGACGCAAAGCGGCACCAGCGGCGAATTTATCGGTTTTAAACAGTGCCATGAAGGTCATGAATCCGCCGTAAGAGCCGCCATAAATACCCACGCGATTTTTATCCACGTTCGCATTGTCGACCAACCAGTCGAGACCATCTTCATAGTCTTCTAATTCGGGCGTACCCATGCGCTGATAGATGGCATTACGCCAGTCACGACCATAACCAGCGGAGGCACGAAAGTCCATATCAATGACGACATAGCCTTCCTGTACCAAGAGATTATGAAACATCATCTCGCGGAAATAAGTCGACCATCCGTGATGCGCTGCTTGCAAATAACCAGCACCGTGGACAAACATCACGGCGGGCTTACGTTCACCGGTGGCTGCCTTATTGTCGCTTTTGTCGCTATTCTTGCGATATACACGTGAATAAATCGGCGCAGCACCATGTTTGGATGGTACTGCAATGATCTCAGGTTTAATCCAATCGATCTGTGCGAATTCTTTTGAAGTTGACTCCGTCAAACGAATTGCTTTGGCACCTGGGGTGGTCGCTTGCACGAATAGATCAGGTAGACGCGTGGTGGTGGAATGCGTCAATAAAAGTTTATCTTCTGTTGGCGCCAATTCAAAATCCATACCGCCATTCATATCTGTTAATGCTTCATCTCGTTTGCCATCGGCAGAGACGCGGTACACTTCATGAATGCCGGGATGTTTTTTGTTAGCACGATAGTAGAACCATTTTCCATCCAACGTAGGCTGCACGCTGTTGACTTCAAAACGGCCATTCGTCAGGGCTACATTTTTACCATCACGCTGCATGTACAACTGACTAAAACCAGATTCTTCTGATAAGTACCACAATGCTTTGCCGTCAGGACTCCAAGCAAATTCGTTAAAGCTACCATCGTTAACCCAAGCCTGATCGGTCAGACGATGTGCTAGTACCCATTTCGATTTATCAGAGGCACTTAAATCCATTTTCAAGATCCAGCGATCTTTGTTGTCGGCACTGAATAGACTAAATGCCAGTTGCTGCCCTGAAGCACTCCAGCGTATACCACGGAAATTAATATACACCGCGCGTGGTGCAGCAGCTTTGGGCGCGACTTTTCCTAAGCGCTTTGCCGCATCGGTTTTGAGGGCAAGTAGTGGGTCTTCATTGATGCCCGCCAATTGATCTAGGCTGAGCTTATTCGCTTTATTAGCACTAACATCAACGATAAAAATCTGCTCATCGCTATCGGCGCCCGTGCCTACCTTACTACGGACATCTTCAATTTTCACATAGCCATCGCTGCTGACATAGTGCGGCATTTTATCGTTACGACCATCTTTGCGTGGCGCAGCAGTGCTGACCAATACATATTTACCATCTGGAGAAACACTGAAACTACGGAATTCACGACCTTTACCTAAATAAATAGGCATAGGCGCACTGGCTGTCTGACTTGCCAATTCGCGTTGCCGTGTTTCTGCATCTTTTTTATCAGCATCACGTTTCTTGATGATATCGAACAAGCGTGTTTGCTGCGCCGTCAAATAGTCCGGCGTTTCTTTTTTCGCTATTGGATCATCATCATTCTTGATATTCACCAACATGCTTTGTTCGCCATTACGCAGATTAAACAAAACCACTTTGCCGTCATTTCGCATCGCGACTTGATCATTGCCCACAAACCCTAAAAGACCGTTCAGCTCTCCCGTGCGAGTAAGTTGTTGGCGCTTGCCGTCTTTTATTAAGAATAAATTCCCATTGCGCAGCCACACGGTTTGCGTGCGATCTGAGCTGGTGAATTTTTGTTCAGATTCAGCAACGACGACTTCCGCTGCACTCAATTTTTGCGCACTACCGCCGTTGGCATTTACTTTATATAAATCACGGAGTTCAGAACCAACTGCTTTGCGAGAAAAATAAATATTTTTGCCATCTTGGCTAAAGTAGGGACGTTCGGGCGCTATTCCCATCCAATCCGTATTCGCCATAATCTGCTCCATACTGAGCTTTGCAGTGAGCTTCGCGGCGACTTTATTGCTGTCCTGCGCCACGGCAAGCGGCATAAAACTGGTCGTGAAGACGCTAGCTGCTATTAAAAACAGCACACCATTCTTTTTCATTCTCATTGTTGTTTCCCTCGTCGGGTAAGATGGTCATTAAAAAAACGCTGAATCTTTGCAGAGTTCAGCGTTTCTTGGACAAGCAGGAAGCAAAAAGATTCCTTGAAAATTCGGCTTAATTAAGCTTATTAAGGCTCAATTAGCCTAATTCAGCCTAACTAGGGCAATTTTTGATTTGCCAAATCACCTTCGACGTGTTCGCCCAATTCGCCCTCCCATTTCGCGACTACGGCGGTTGCCAGGCCATTACCAATCACATTGGTCGCTGAGCGCGCCATATCAAGGAAATGATCAACACCGAGCAACAACAATAAGCCCGCTTCTGGAATATTGAACTGGGATAAAGTTGCCGCGATCACGACTAAAGACGCACGTGGCACACCCGCCATGCCTTTGGAAGTCAGCATCAAAATCAACATCATCGTGATTTGCGTGCCGAGCGACAATTCTATGCCATAAGCTTGAGCGATAAACACAGTAGCGAAAGTGCAATACATCATAGAGCCATCGAGGTTAAATGAATAACCCAAAGGCAGTACGAAAGAGGCGATACGGTTTTTTACACCAAAGCGCTCCAAGCCTTCCAGCGTTTTTGGAAATGCCGCTTCGGATGACGCCGTCGAGAAAGCTAAAAGCGTAGGCACACGCAATTCACGCAAAAGACCGACGATGCGTCCTTTCAAAAACAGATAGCCGATAAAAATCAATACTAACCACAAAACCAAAATGGAGAAATAAAACTCCGCCATGAAAACGCCATACGTTCCAAGCACAGCAAGTCCGCTCTTAGCAACCACACCAGATACTGCTGCGAATACGGCAATCGGCGCAAACAGCATGACGTAACCCGTTAATTTCAACATGATATGCGCTACGCCATCCACCGCCTCAATCAAAACTTTACTACGATCACCGACCGCTGCAGCTGCTGTACCGAAGAAAATGGAGAAAACCACGATCTGTAAAATTTCATTTTTCGCCATACCGTCAACGATCGACGAGGGGATCAAATGCGTAATGAACTCTTTCAAACTCAAATTGGTCGTGGTAATTCCCGACACCGCATCAGCCGCAGGCAACACAGCGTGCATAGCGTCACCAGGACGGAAGAAGTTAACCATGACTAAGCCCAAGGTCAGCGAAATCAAAGATGCGATAATGAACCAGCCCAATGCCTTACCACCAACCCGTCCTACTTCGTTGACATCGCCCATTCTGGCGATACCCACCACTAAAGTCGAGAAGACCAAAGGCGCAATAATCATTTTGATTAAGCGCAAAAACATCGTGGTGATTAAAGACATCGCTTCCGCAAAATCGCCAGGTTTGGCTGTATTTGTATTGACGAAATAACCAACAACTATCCCGAGTATCAAACCGAGAATGATGTAACTAGTAAGATTGAGGCGTTTTTTCATGTTTTACACATCCCTTTTATTAATTTCCGACTTCATCTAATAAGCTGTTCGCGGTACTTTTACCCAGTACACACTAGGTGCAAAAATAAATGCGAAATAAGTCCAAAATCTTAAGCTACGCAACTGACATTAGCCAAAACAGTCAATTACCCCTTGAAACCAGCTAAGAAAAATGGTGGCTCAGTATACTGGAGGAAAATGTCATCGACCACTTTTATTCAAATAGTGCGTAAGAAAATTTTCATTTCCAATACAAAAATATCAAATAACTTGAAGAAAACAAGCATCATCATCGATAACTCTTCGAATCCACGTGACGAAAAAAAACCCAGATTGAAATCTGGGTTTTTTGAGCTTCGTTACGGAACAAGACTATTCTACTTCCACCACTTCTTGCGAAGCGACTGGCGGCGGTGCATCACCTTCTGAAAATTCCAGCTTGATCTGATCTTTGTCATCCAGATCGACACCGACGCGTCCACCACTGACCAGTCGACCAAACAAAAGTTCATCGGCCAAGGCTTTACGAATCATGTCTTGAATCAAACGCGCCATAGGACGGGCACCCATCAATGGGTCAAAGCCTTTCTTGGCCAAAAACTTCCGCAAATGATCACTGAAAGTCGCTTCCACTTTTTTCTCGTGCAATTGTTCTTCTAATTGCATCAAGAACTTATCCACGACACGCAGAATAATTTCTTCATCAAGCGAACGGAAACTGATAATCGAATCTAAACGATTGCGGAATTCAGGCGTAAACATACGCTTAATATCCGCCATCTCATCACCCGCTTGTTTGCTATTACTAAAGCCGATAGACGCTTTTTGCAGACTTTCTGCACCCGCATTCGTCGTCATGATAATGATCACATTACGGAAATCCGCTTTGCGTCCATTATTATCCGTCAAAGTGCCATGATCCATGACCTGCAACAAGATATTGAAGACATCGGGGTGGGCTTTTTCGATCTCATCGAGTAACAAAACAGCATGCGGTTTCTTAGTAATCGCTTCCGTCAACAAACCACCCTGATCAAAACCAACATAGCCCGGTGGCGCACCGATCAAGCGACTGACCGCGTGTCGTTCCATGTATTCGGACATGTCAAAACGAATCAGTTCAATACCTAATGTGAACGCAAGTTGCTTCGCTACTTCGGTTTTACCCACGCCTGTTGGACCTGAGAATAAGAAGGAACCAATCGGTTTATCCGTTTTACCCAATCCCGCGCGTGACATCTTAATCGCAGCCGCCAGCGCTTCAATCGCTGGTTCTTGACCGAACACCACATTTTTCAAATCACGATCAATTGTTTGCAATTTACTGCGATCATCTTGATTCACGGTTTGTGGTGGGATACGAGCAATCTTGGCAATAATATCTTCGATATCCGCCTTGCCTATCGTTTTCTTTTGCTTGGACTTCGGCAAAATTCTTTGCGCTGCACCCGCTTCGTCAATCACATCAATTGCTTTATCTGGCAAATGTCTGTCGTTCAAGAAACGCGCTGACAATTCCGCCGCCGTCGTTAAAGCTGCTGCGGAATACTTGACGTTATGATGTTCTTCAAACTTGGATTTTAAGCCACGCAAAATCTGCACCGTCTGCTCTACTGTCGGCTCATTCACATCAACTTTTTGGAAGCGTCGCGCCAGTGCATGGTCTTTTTCGAACACACCACGGTATTCGGTATAAGTGGTCGCGCCTATGCATTTCAACTGACCATTTGACAAGGCAGGCTTCAACAAATTCGATGCATCCATCGTGCCACCTGAGGCAGAGCCCGCACCGATGATCGTGTGAATCTCATCAATAAACAGAATGGCGTCTGGTGCATCTTTCAGCTGCTTCAAAACACCTTTCAAGCGCAACTCGAAGTCGCCACGATATTTTGTACCTGCCAATAAGGAACCCATGTCGAGCGAATACACGACGGCTTTATTCAAAATATCAGGTACATCATTTTGTGTAATGCGCCATGCCAAACCTTCCGCAATCGCAGTTTTACCGACACCGGCTTCTCCGACCAACAAAGGATTATTCTTGCGGCGACGGCACAGGATTTGAATCACGCGCTCCACTTCGCTATCGCGTCCAATCAGAGGGTCAATCTTGCCTTCAGCAGCTGCCTTGTTCAGATTCTGGGTGAATTGTTCGAGAGGATTTTCTTTGGCTTGTGCGTCGCCTTGGGCATCTTCCGCGCCTTCCGGCGATTTTTGCGGCTCATTGTGATTATCTTTACGTACACCGTGCGAAATGAAGTTCACCACATCGAGGCGCGTCACGCCTTGCTGATGTAAATAATACACAGCATGGGAGTCTTTTTCACCGAAGATCGCAACCAACACATTCGCGCCAGTCACTTCTTTCTTGCCATTTGATGCAGATTGCACATGCATGATGGCACGTTGAATCACACGTTGAAAACCCAGCGTTGGCTGTGTATCCACCTCGCCCGAACCTGGTATCGTAGGCGTATTATCAGCGATGAAATTTGATAAGGTTTTACGCAAGTCTTCAATATTCACAGCACAGGCACGCATTACTTCGGCAGCTGATGGATTATCCAGCAGCGCGAGTAACAAATGCTCGACCGTAATAAACTCGTAACGAGCTTGCCGTGCCTCGACAAAGGCCATATGCAAACTGACTTCTAATTCTTGCGCAATCATACTTCCTCCATCACACATTGCAGCGGATGACCCGCGTGCTTGGCGTGTGTTAAAACCAGCTCAACTTTTGTCAATGCGACATCTTTCGTAAACACACCGCAAACCCCACGCCCTTCGACGTGCACTTTCAACATGATCTGCATCGCAGTTTCTCTATCTTTACTAAAGTATTCTTGAATAACTGCCACGACAAACTCCATCGGCGTGTAGTCATCATTCAGGAGTACCACTTGATACATCGAAGGCGGTTTTAGCTTCTGCGCCTGTTTCTCGAGTACCGTACTATTTTCATGCTTTATTCCCATACGTCTATTCTAGTACGTTGATCGTGGTCGGAGTCAAAAATTAGACAAATAAAAGTCCTTCTGTTCATTGTAAGGCGCTTACGTTATTTCTGCAGAAGCTTAAGAATATTTAACCAACTAAGTTCGAATGAACAATTCATGCGGTTAGCGTTTGTGAGCCGCCTGCCACCTGGTTGGGTAGATGGAGATCATTTCTCACAGATCAAGAGCCAGACTTTTCACGTAAAAAAACAACAATACTACTAAGACAAGCTAATTTTCTTGACTTTACTTTTTTTTCCGCCAAGAATGATATTTATTGATATCTAACTTAAGTTTTTGTTATCAATATGAAGTGGGCAGGTTAAGAAAGGTAGCTTTATACAGTTTTCTTGCTTTTTCGGCTCGTGTGATTAGTTTATATTTGAAAGATGTATTATGGCAACAGGTACCGTAAAATGGTTCAATGATTCCAAGGGTTTTGGTTTTATCACTCCTGATGATGGCGGTGAGGATTTGTTCGCCCACTTCTCCGCGATCCAAATGAATGGCTTCAAGACTTTGAAAGAAGGTCAAAAAGTACAATTCGAGGTAACACAGGGTCCAAAAGGCAAGCAAGCTTCTAACATCCAAAATCCTTAATCCGATTTTGAAATGTTTTTAAAAAACCCGCTTAGGCGGGTTTTTTTATGGCTGTTTGAAACATAAAGGAGAAATAGTCCTGATTGTTCATTTCCCCCGTCACTATCTGCAACGAAATTCTTGCCACGCAAGTTGACCAACAGGTTCATGGAATAATGCTCGCCGCGACCCGACATGCTCTCATTACTTGACAGGTATGCCAGAATAAACACCAAGTTCAGATTACAAACTACTCTGCATTGCTAAACTTGGTGCATACATTGAACTTTAGCGCCCGAAGCCTTTCGGCGCACTAAATCCGCATCAGCCTCATTACTGTCCCAACTTCTTAGGCATAGGTGGCGCAACACGTAATTTAATGTCACGGTAAGTCTTTAATCTATCGGTCACGTCTTTAATTGCGGCGTCGAGTTGCGGATCTCGGCCTTGATTAACTTCGAGTGGATCGAGATCAACGTCAAGGTCAGGGGCGACACCCTCGTTTTCCACACGCCATTCATTGTCTGGTGTAAAGAAACGGAAAAACGGTACAACCAAATTACCACCATCGATCAAATTAGGATTGGCAGAAATACCGATCAGACCGCCCCAAGTGCGTTTGCCTATCAATGTACCCAATTTTAGACGCTTAAACGAGTAAGGTAAGAAGTCACCACCTGATCCTGCATCTTGATCGATCAACATCGCCTTAGGGCCATAGATGGCTGCGCCTGGCGTTTCGTAGATCATGCCGTCCCGGTCTTTCCAACCCGCCAAATATTGGCGGCTCAATACATCAGTGATGTAGTTGGCTGCTTGACCACCGCCGTTGCGACGTTCATCGACGATCAATGCTGACTTATCGGCTTGAGCATAAAACATACGATTGAAATATTGATAGCCTTCGCCACCGGTGTTCGGCAGATAAACGTAAGCGACCTTGCCATCCGTTTTCTTTTGCACATAATCGCGATTTTTTTCTATCCAATGCCATTGTCGCAAATCAGATTCGCTCGCAATCGGTTGGACAACGACTTCGTGAGTCACTTTACTAAGCAAATCACGCATGATGGTTAGGCGGACTTGCTTACCAACTTTGTTTTCCATCAAGGCATGCAGGTTATTTTTCGCACCAACGTTTTTGCCATCAATCGCGATCAAGTAGTCACCATCTTTTACATCCAAACCTGGTATCGCTAACGGGGCTGGCGAGAATGGGCTCCAACGATCGCCTTTAAGAATCGTCTTGATTCGTACATGACCATTTTCAAAACTAAAATCTGCACCTAGTAAACCAACGGGCACCGGAGTTTCTTGATGAATGTCGCCGCCGCCAACGCGGTTATGACCGACCTGTAATTCACCTATCATTTCGACTAATAGTTCATTCAAATCTTCACGTCGTTGCAAGTTTTTGAGTAAAGCGTGATAACGCTTGTATATGCCATCCCAGTCTATGCCATGCAAATTAGCATCGTAAAAAAATTCTTTTTGCATCCACCAGGTTTCATTAAAAATTTGCTCCCACTCAGCGCGTGGATCAACACGCATTCTGAGTCCTGCTAGACTGATCGGTTTAGGCTCAATCTTTTCCGCCGCATCAGCAATTTCTAATTTGGCACCTGTCGATTGCAATAGAATTTTTTTGCCATCGGCACTCAGGCTATATTCGGCGATGCTGGCTTTAACTAACTTGGCTTTTTTCTCTTCCATATTAAAGCGCATCAAATTCGCATTATTGCCACTGCGCTCTGCAGGAGGATCATTACTGACGCCCGGTTGCGGACGCTCAAGGAAGAACAACGCGCCATCAGAAGCCACAGTCAAAGCAAAGTTATTGCGCTCAGCGACGGGCAAGGACACAATGCGTTGTTGTATGCCAGCGAGATCTACCTTAACTGCTTTGACAGGCTTACTAACTTCGTCTTTTTTTGTATCGGTAGTGGCCGTAGCCGCTGTTTCAGTTTTTTTGTCACCCTCAGGCTTACTGTCTTTCTTATCTTCTTTCTTACCTTCCTCATCGCCTGATTTTGGCAATAGAGGTGATTTACCATCGGCCGCTAACACCACCGCATAAATCCCATTGCGCAATGGTCGTTCCTGACTTGACATATCAAGGCCAACATGGGTTGGACCCGCGTTGGTGGACGCTGTAAAGTAGAGGTAATCCGTGGGGGCGAACGCAGGATTGTCTGCGTCACTTAAACCGTCGGTGATGGTGGTGCTCTTGCCGCTGTTGAAATCATATAGTTTCACTAGCGAGAAGTGATTCGCAGCAGTCACCGTATACGCTAACCAGCGACTATCGCTGGAGAATGAGGTCGCAAAATTCGAACGACGTGCGCTTTCATCAATCTTGCTGATTTTCCCTTGCGCCAAATTCAAGACGAAGAGTTGCAAATGGTTGTCCTGAAAAATAATCATCTGACTATTCGGCGACCATTCGAGCAAAGTGAAATAACCCGCTTTACCAAGCGCTATCGTTTTACCTGCGTCGCTACCAGTCTGATCACGGATAATGATTTTATGTTCGATACCGGCATCAGAAATATAGGCGATGTGTTTACCATCTGGACTCCAGATCGCGTCTTTTTCGCGCACGCCGGCAGACTCGGTCAAATTGCGTATAGAACCATCTTTGACTGGCACAGTGAACACCTCGCCCCGTGCGGTCACAACAACACGCTTACCCGTGGGTGACAAACTGGCAGAAGTGACATTGCTCGTGGCATCTTTCCATTGCGGACGCACTTGATTTGCCTGACTGGTCTGCGCACTCAAATCTATTGATAAGGTTTTAGTTTTACCCGTCGCGGTATCGAATTCTTTCAAGATACCGCCCGCTTCATAGACGATCGCTTTGTCGTAAGCACTCATGCCACGAATATCCCATACCGTCTCTTTACTCAACTGTTTCACCGCTTTGCTCTTACGGTTATAACTGAACAAATTGGCCGCACCGTCATTTCTATCTGAGATGAAATACACATCATCGCCTATCCAAACCGGTGATTTATCGGTGGCATTTTCATGTGGGATTTTTTCTAGTTTCTTGCCATTGATATCGATAATCCAGATCGGCGGTGTCGTGCCACCGCGATGCTGACGCCAGCCGCTACTACCAATATACGCTTGTGGAAATGGACGATACGCCAATAGCTTACCATCGCCAGACCATGTGCCTTCAAACGCAATCGCATCCATCACCTTATTTTCAAAGCCACCTTCGACCGACACTTCATACAAATGTGTGCTACGACTGACCGAGATTTCGCGCCCAGACGAAAACAGCACGCGCTTGTTATCAGGGCTCCATCCAACCACCACATCGGCACCGGGATGCCACGTCAGACGCCGCGCCTCACCGCCGCCTGCAGGCATCACATACACATCCGTATTGCGATCATAGGAAGCCGAAAACGCCAACCATTTACCGTCGGGTGAAAAGATGGGCGCAAACTCTGCCGCAGGATGTTGGGTCAGTCGTTGGGAGTTTTTACCATTGCGATCTGCCAACCAAATATCACCACCGTAAACAAACGCAAGATGATCACGCGATACCGCTGGTTGTCGCAGTAACTGCGTATCCGCGTAGGCCGCGGGTGCAGAGAAACAAGCGCCGATTAATAAACTGAGTAATGAACTGATGGTCGTCTTTTTAGTGATGGAAGAAATTTGCACAGACATCTCCTTGTAAGAAAGTCAAAACGTACAACACACGATGCTCCAAAACCGAGCAACACGGCTTGCAAAAAAAATGCGGCATCAAGCTTGATGGGCTGGCATCACTGTAGCAGAGATTATTCTTACCAAGAATACTGTCAGCTAGATTAAATTCAGCTACACAAAAAATTAAGTAAAGGCAATACAAACATACCCCATCGTCCCCTCAGGTAAATTGAATAATATTTAAAATGCCAATTAAACAATGCCTATCCTGTACGATGGTCAAGACCTTTTCCCTTAAATTGAACAACGTATTACGCCAGACATCACGAAATGAACTTCAGAGATAAAAATCTGTCTAAGGGCTGCAAAAAAGCATTTAAACAACCTAAACTCATAATAGGATTAATAATGAAAATGAATCTGCGTATATTAAGCTTGGCCGCCAGCATTGCCAGCATAGGCATGGGCACTAACGCAATGGCACAAGAAAATCTGCCCTATCAAAAGCCACCACAATCTATTTTGGAATTGGCCGATGTAGCACGTGCACCTGCTGTCAGCATGGATTCAAAAAAGCAAATGATGTTGCTGACCTATCGCAGTACGTTTAAAACTTTAGCCGAGTTAAATCAATCAGAATTGCGTTTAGGTGGTCTGCGTATCAACCCCATTACGAATATCTCCAGCACAGTCAACTACGTCAATAATGTAAAAGTTCGTAAAGTCAGTGGCGGCGAAGAACAACAAGTCAAAGGTTTGCCAAAAGATCCTTTGATCGCCAATATCAACTGGTCTCCGAATGAAAAGAAAATCGCCTTCACCCATACGACCGACAAGGGTGTGGAGTTATGGGTGATTGATGTTGCGACAGCACAAGCAAAAAAAATCAGCGCCGCGAATGTGAATGCCAATTTGGAAAGCCCGTTTATCTGGTTTAAAGACAGTGATAATTTATTAGTCAAAGTCCTACCAAAAAATCGAGCACCATTGCTGGACGCCAGCAAAGATTTGCCGACTGGTGCGATCATTTCCAATACAGATGGAAAGGCTGCGCAAAACCGCACCTATGCCGATTTGTTAAAGAATCGCAACGATGAAATCAATTTTGAAAATATCGCCACATCTGATCTATACAAAGTCAACATCAATGGCACTAGCAGTTTATGGAAAAAAGCTGAGATGTTTGCTGGTGAGAGTTTTTCACCCGATGGCAAACTCATCATGGTCACCAGCATACAAAAGCCCTTCTCTTACGTAGTTCCTGCCGGCCGCTTCCCTATCAAAACGGTGGTCATGGATTTAACAGGCAAAGTGATTAAAACGGTCAACGAAGTGCCTTTAACTGAAATTATTCCTAAAGGATTTAGTGCGACACGTGAAGGCAAACGCAGCATGAACTGGCGTGCAGACAAACCAGCTAGCTTGTCTTATGTCGTCGCCTTAGATGGTGGCGATCCAGCGAAAAAAGTCGATTTTCGTGATGAGGTATTCCAATGGGATGCGCCCTTCGATCAAGCCCCAAAATCGCTGGTAAAGACGGCGCAACGCTTTGGCGGTATCGTATGGGGCAATGATAAGTTGGCGCTCATTAGCGATAACTGGTATGACACACGTAATGAAAAAACCTATTTCTTCAATCCATCCAATCCAGCAGAAACGCCACGCCTAGTTTTCGACCGCAACTCTCAAGATTTGTATTCTAATCCCGGTCGCTTCGAAACCAAGCGCAATCAGTATGACCGACGCGTTATGGCTATTGAAGACAACAAAGCCTACTTAATTGGTGCTGGCCATACCAAGAAAGGTCAATTTCCCTTTATCGATGCGATGAACGTGGATAGCTTAGAAAAGACCCGCGTTTACCAATCGACTTACACCGACAAAATCGAAAACATCCAATCGATAGAAGATTTTGCCAAAGGCGATGTATTGGTGCAAATTCAGTCTAAAACGGATTTTCCTAACTTCTATTTCCGCAATATCAAAGACGCTAAGTTAACGCCGATTACGCAATTCAAAAACCCGTATGAGGGTTTAAAGAACGTTTCCAAAGAAGTCATCAAGTATCAACGCAAAGATGGTGTGCAATTGTCTGGTACATTGTATTTACCAGCAGGCTACGACAAAACCAAGAAAGAGAAATTACCACTCTTGATCTGGGCATATCCAGCAGAATTTAAAGATAAAGATTCTGCGGGTCAAAGCACACACAACCCCAATGCGTTCACTGTACCCAACTACGGTTCTTTCATCTATTGGGCAACTCGTGGTTATGCAGTCTTAGATGATGCCGCCTTCCCCATCATCGGCGAAGGTAAGACTGAACCGAATGATAATTTTGTACCGCAGTTAGTCGACAATGCAGAAGCTGCAATAGATGCGGTTGATGCGCTCGGCTATATCGACAGAAAAAAAGTCGCGGTTGGTGGTCATTCCTACGGTGCATTTATGACGGCCAATTTATTGACCTACTCTAAATTATTTGCTTGCGGTATCGCACGTAGCGGCGCTTACAACCGTACTCTGACACCTTTTGGTTTCCAAAGCGAACAGCGTAATTATTGGGAGACACCCGAGGTCTACACCAAAATGTCGCCGTTCATGAACGCGGACAAAATGAAGACGCCGATCTTGTTAGTACATGGTGAAGCTGATAATAATCCAGGTACCTTTACACTGCAAACTGAGCGCTATTTCCAAGCTTTAAAAGGCTTGGGTGCTCCAGCCCGCATGGTGATCTTGCCGAAAGAAAGCCATGGCTATGCCGCACGTGAAAACATCTTGCATCTATTGTGGGAACAAGATCAATTCCTGGAAAAATGCTTGAAAAAATAAGACGCAGCTGATCGCTTTAGAATAAAAAAAATCCCAGTGCAAAAACACACTGGGATTTTTTTATGCAATTGAAGACCACGCATTCAACTATTTCGCGATGCGTATTCCCAGTTTCTCGGGCGTCAAACCAACTATTGCTTCACACTGGCCGATTACCACATGACGTGAGCCGTCGCACACAAATACATGATGAAATCCGTTAGGTGTGCGTTGCGGGTTTCGAAAGATGTAAATCTCGCCATCACCCGTGCCCTTCTTGTCATCAAAAATGCGATTGAGTAAGTTTAGGGGCAATTTACTCAAGCTTCTAGCGCTCATTTTCTTATTCAATGCTTCCGTCTTGCCGTAATTCACCTCACGTGTGACATGATTGCGAAAAGCATGAATCATTAAAAAAGTCGGCGCATTATCATTGTTTTTTAAGAGCGTACGATTTTCGCCCAACAAGAACGCAGCAGCACAGGCAGAGGCACAATAGCCTCGCGCCTCAGTGTTTAAATGATTGCGATTAATCAAAGCCTCAACCTGATCGACGATCATGCCAGCGGCAGCACCCGCGCCAGGTGAATCTTCAAATTGCAGCGTATTGAATCGCCCTTTGTGTTCACGTAATGCGTTTTCTATTAATGCGATACTGACCAGATCAAGCTCGCCGCGCAAGACCAGCCTGGTATCGTCGCTCACATAACGAAATGACTTCACCGCTAAAATAAGAACAACCAAGAAAATAAGGAGGAGCTCGGCTTTAATCACTTGCCAAGGAATAGGCGTTTTCTGCAATTGGAATTCTCTACATCAAATAAAAATGGGCTTCACTATTCGTCTGGAGACTGACGAAACTCTGCTATGCCAACCTACAAAACGAATGCTTTCGATATTATGCGATCGAATCTGTGATTACTTAAGCTTTCTCGGGCACTTCACCACTTTTTTACTCAAAAACATCAAAAATTCACTGAAAATGTGGTGAATTCTAGGATGAAGTGCGATTTATGAACGGTGTAAGTTAATGGACACAAGATGCAAGACCAATTGTGTCTTTTTGATCAACCAGTCGAAATTACATAATGAGCTACCCCCAATTTCACCCAAATAGAGCAATGTCAGAGTCGCATTCCGTTTAGCCCAATTTTTTAATTAGGACGTGTGAAATTGTATTTAGCTCAAAACAAATCAGACGTGGAGCCGATTATTAGTGTGCTGCCGAATAGGGATCACTGAGGCGTGGATTACGAATCAAATTTTCATCAGTGAGCGTTTTCAAAAAAGCGATTAAATCTTGTTTGTCGCGCTCGTTGAGGGCTATACCATCGACTAATGCGCTCTTATAGGGGTTGGCTCGTCCATCGCCGGCATTGACACCGGTGCTGATTACCCGCCCGCCAGCGGCATAAAAAGCTAGCACCTGTTCGAGGCTCGCTATACTACCGTCATGCATGTACGGGGCCGTTAAAGCAATATTGCGTAGGCTGGCAATACGAAATTTGCCCATATCAGCCGCGCTGCCTGTCAATTCAAACAGACCCCGATTGGGTGCAGGAAAACCGCCCGCGCCATCTATATTGTAGAGACCTGTATTTTGAAAAACGCTGGTGTCAGAACTCAGATTTTGACTTAGACTTTGACTCTGGCTATCAAAGTTAAAGCTGCCGTGACACCGAAAACATCGCGCTTGATCGCTAAAAAACAATTGTTGACCACGAAGCTCCTCAGTATTCAAGTTGACTTTGCCTTGTACAGATTGATCATATTTACTCTCGAAAGAGATAAGGCCACGTTGAAAACTGGCGATCGCCTTAATCAGGTTGGTAATCGTCATTGGGGCTTTCTCGTTAGGGAAGGCATCGGCAAATTGCTGGGTTATTTGCGCATCTAGATGCAATCGGGCCAACATGGCGTCTTGGTTTTGCGGCGTCAGCCCCATTTCGATAGGATGCTCTGCAAACAAGGGAATCATCATTTGCTGTTCTAGCGTTGTTAAGTCTGGTCGCGCCCAAGTGTAGCTCGCTCGCCAAGCGCTATTGACTAAGGTTTGCGCATTGCGCGGTGTGAACTCACCTGTGGCACCACGTGACACTTGCAAATTATCCGTGAACGCCAATTCCTGACGATGACAAGAAGCGCAGCTTTGGATACCGTTCACTGATAAACGGGTATCATAAAATAGGCTTCTGCCCAGTTGAAATTTCGCCTCTGACATAGGATTGTCATTGGGTACGATCGGCTCTGGTACCCCTGCTGGCAATTCCCAAAGCCAAGTTGCGGTTTCGACCTGTTTGACGACAAGCGGACTGTCCTGAGGCGCACTATGCAGACTATCTGCTTGACCGCCTCCACATGCGACCAAAGAGCAGAGAAAGAGACTGAGCCCATAACGCTTGATGATGAGTTTGATGGTGAGTTTGGTGATAAGTTTCATGATGATTTTTACCTTCGACATTGGCTTTTTTCCAGCAGCAGAATCGCGCTGCTGCTGGAACTTTGGACTGAATGATCGATAGAACGTGGGCGTGCTAATGCTTTCCGCGTCCTTGATTCACGATGCTCGGAATCAATTCTGTGCCCTTAGCAGCCTCTAGTCCGCCCAAACTCAAACTACCATTCCAAACGCCAGACGTACCACTAGTCGCACTCGTCACGGCAAAGTTACCGTCATGGCAGTCGCGTTGTCCTCGGACACAACCCTTGAGCAACATGTCCATTGCCTCGGGATGCCAACCATTCATCCAGGTACCATGCAATGACAGGCCACCATTATTGCCAGAAACCGTGTACAGATCCGATGCCAAACGGAAGCCTTTAGAGGTTTTAGTCACAGGGTCTAATTGATCTGGAAATAAAGGAAATGCAAAGTGATAGCTAACTCTGACGAAGGGATAAGGATGCGAGTTAGGGCAGCTGACCCGATTGTTAGTACCACTTGGATATGCCATATGACTTTGATGATCTGGGGAATCGAGATCGACACCATTCCAACAACTAGGAAAGAAAATATCAAAGCGCAACATATCTGGTGCTCTACACTCGGGAATACTGACACTCCATGGGCCGCCGGCAGCATCACTTGCATTCCAACTTTGGCAATGCCAACGCACAACGGCGGTACTCTGTGCCTGCTTATTTGGCGTCCCTTTCATATCACCAGCGACGATGCGTAAGCCAATCGGAGCAGCCCAAATACTATTCAAATCACTCACACCCGCCGAGTAGTAAAAGACTTCATGCGCGGCAGCCGCACTACGATCACCCTCTCCCACTTTGGCTTTAACAACATCCCACGCCGGTGCACCGCCAGCATCAAGTACACGAATTCCTGTTTTTTGATCATACTTGGGAGACAGTAGCGCAGGCATCCAATAAGCGGATCGATTCAAGGTGCTTCCAGAGCAGCCAGCTTGCGGATTGGACGATAGGCTGTCATGTGTCGTTTGGCTATTGACGTTTTTACTGCCATAAAACATATTTAAGACACCGCCACCCGCTTGGCCAGGATAAACCACAGGATCGTCATAGGAAGCATGATCAAATTCACAATTAATGCGCATGATTCCTTTCCAACCGCCTGTAGTCACGGGGGTCGGTAAGACCTGACCATCGATCAAACGTTTCGCCAGAAAATCGGCGGAACCGGGCGCAAAAATACTATCCACGGTCCATGCTGCGGTAGTCGCTGCACCAGCCACACCACTGCTGGACAGTGCCCGAATTTGCAGCTGGTGACCACCAACACTAAGACGGTCGTATTGTTTTTTTGCATTGAGACGTGGGACTTGCAATGGACTTGTGCATGCGACGAATTCCTCTTTGTCTAGGGCGCATTGAAAACTACTGGCGCCCGCAGCTGAAAACACAAATCGTGCATAGGATTCAGTGGTTTTCGCAGGCGGCTTTTCTGTTATGACGACCGCACTAACCGCAGTTGGCTTGGCCACTGGCGCTGCCTGGCTATCTGAAGTTGGACTGCTGGAGGCACCACCGCCGCCACATGCAGTAAGCAATAATAAAGGGGCAACTGTACTAACAAGGAAACATGGACCGTTTCCCCACCTCGATGTTAATTTATGATCCTGATTGCGCATGATCCTTCTCCTGTAATTGATCGTTCGTCTTGGCTCCAGACGTAGACCATTGTGGAGGAGATGATTTCGAGAAACGTCAATCCGGTGTAAGCTTAAGTAAAGCATCTCTTGACGTTTCTTGACATCCTAGGCGGTATTATTCGCACTAGCTTACGACCGCGCCGTTCGTATTTTTCTATTGATTATGGATAGCTGCTTGTCTGTATTCGCATAGAGTCCAGCTAAGGAAAACAGCGTGTATCATTGTTCCGAACATCCGAACATCCGAACACAGGAGTTAATATGCCGCGCTTATTAGTCGCCGATGATGATATTGAATTGTGTGAACTATTAAAACAATATTTCGCATTAGAAGGCATATTGCTAGATGCTGTCCATAACGGCATGGATGTTGTGCCTGCATTACAAATCACACAGTATGACTTACTGATACTCGATATCATGCTCCCCGGTCAGCAGGGTCTAGATGTATTGCGACAGGTACGACGCGCCAACACCATTCCGGTCTTGATGCTCACCGCACGCGGTGAAGAAATGGACAGAATCATAGGATTAGAATTGGGCGCAGATGATTATCTCGCCAAACCCAGCAGTCCACGTGAGTTAGTCGCAAGAGTACGTAGTATTTTGCGACGCAGTCAAATCACCCAAGACGAGAGTCAAAACCAAACACTGATGCGCGTCGCTGATTTAGAACTCAATCCAGCTACGCGCCAAGTATTCTGCGCAGGAAAAAAGATTGAATTAACTGGCGCAGAATTTAGTGTCTTGTGTGAGTTGATGAGATCGCCTGGCCAAGTGATAGAAAAAACGAATCTATTTCAGCGTGCGCTAGGTAGGAGTCTGCAAGCCTTCGACCGCAGTTTAGATATGCATATCAGCAACTTGCGAAAAAAAATGGGTACCCATGCCAATGGCGAGGCACGCATCGCTGCTGTGCGTGGTGCTGGGTATGTGTTAACGTCATCAGGAAAATAGTAATGTCTCGTATCGCCATTAAAATCTTTCTCGCGTTTTGGCTGACGTTCTTTCTGGTTATAACCGGTTTTTCTGTGTTGGTCGATCTCTTTCGACAGCAAGACCACTTACAACAAATTGGCACATTTCAACAGCGCCAACTACAGCAGCACATAGACCAGATTCACACTATCTACCAACGTCGAGGCCTACAAGGTTTGCAACGATTCTCGCAAGATATTGAGCAAAATCGCGGCACCACACTTTTTCTTTTAGATAGCGCAGGCAAAGATCTCCTCAATCGAAGCGTACCGTCCACTGTACAAGATTTTTTTGTAGCCAATCGACACCTCAACACACCCCACATGCAATTACGTGAACAAAGGCTCTTACTTGGACCACAGACCTTTGCCGATACTTCACCGCCAACACAAGTTCTGCTCTGGTTGCCAACGGCAAATCACGAAGCGTTCACTTTGTCCAGTCTTTGGCAAGATCGTTACGCGCGCTGGCGTATTGCTTTGGGACTGGTATTAAGTGGCATCATTTCTTTGATTTTGTCGCTATCACTAACACGTCCTTTGCATCGGCTTAAACGCGCTGCTAGCCGACTAGGCCAAGGTCGTTTCGAGATGAACGACATCAATGCTGTGGCAATGCGCAAAGATGAAATCGGCACCCTCGCCAAGGAATTTAGTCAGATGGCGACACGCTTACACAATGCCTTAGAGAGTCAACAACGCTTGTTACGCGATGTCTCACACGAACTCCGTTCACCACTGACGCGACTGCAAGTCGCGATCGGACTAGCTAGTCGTCAAGGTGTAAGCGATCAACAAGCGATGCAAGTGAGTTTCGAGCGTATGGACGCCGAATGTGAACGACTCAACGCACTGATCGGTGAAGTGCTCGCTCTAGCGCGCGCGGACAGTGGAATCGAGCAAAATACGCGACGCGAATTTGATCTGGTAGCCACTTTGCACGCACTCACTAGTGACGCCAGATTTGAAGCGCAAGCCCATCAAAAGGACGTGCAATTAAATGCACCCGAACGTCTCATTTTTTGGGGAGATGAACACGCTTTAGCGAGCGCAGTTGAGAACATTGTACGCAATGCGATCCACTATACGCGCGAGAACACTACTGTACACATTCAACTGCAAAATCGCGCCCAAGGTATTTGTATCACAGTCAAGGATGCTGGGCCTGGCGTTCCAGAAGCTGAACTTAGCAAAATTTTTGTTCCGTTTTATCGCGTATCAGAAGCAAGAGAGCGGCCTAGCGGTGGTACCGGTGTCGGACTTGCTATTGCCGCACGCGTGGTACAGCAGCATGATGGGAAAATTGAAGCCAGAAACCATTCTAACGGTGGGCTGGAGATTGCAATTCTTTTGCCCCAAAAAAAATAAATTAAACCTTTGGCGATTTCCATTAGGACGATTTCGCTAAAAACTCTCACGTCATAATTTCCATTTATCCGGTCCAGACATATAAGCTATTTAGACGCGCTATGAACGGTACCGGATAAATTTTAAAAAATGCTTTAGCCATTGGTTTTCTTAAGCTCGGTTTGTGGCTTGTTTGGTTTGCTCGGTTTCTTTGGCTTTTCTGGTAAAGGCTGTCCCAGCATTTGCGCTCGCTTGTAGGCATCATTAGCTGGATTATGCGCTGGCTTTCTTACCTGCGGCGCGGGGTTGGAGGGGCTCTGTGCGTTCGCCATAAACGCTAAGCAAAGTAAAGTGCATACGATTATCAATTTATGAGTCATTTGGAATCCTCAATTAAGTAGGTTAAGGGGTGCTGCTAAGTTCAATTGTAGATAGAAATCTGTCAGGAAATGTCAATTGAAGGTAATTGTTCGTAAGGCGAATTCTGGGATGCAGTGCCGTTGATGGACGGGGTAGGTTAATGAAGGCAAGATGCAAAAGTATTTGTGACTTTCCGATCGACCGGTCTAAATCACATAAGGACCTACGCCCATCTCAATCAAATAAAACGATGTCAGATTTCGCATGAATATTCGCTTTCATCATGTTGTTCACTTCATCATTTTGATGAGAACGCTACAAATTCAATTGCCAATTTTGCCTTCCTTGTAGGGCGCATCTTTGCTTGCAGATGCAGACCGTTAAGCTGGTCAGTAGCATGCTGCCCCCCCAACTACCCCCTCGCCAGCAACGCGGGGAAACGCACACTCGAACCCGTCCAACGAAGGTTTTTAAGATAATCGACCGAGCAAAAAAGTTTAGGATACCTAACACCCAATCAGGTATCTTTAAAAAAAATTTCTTTCACTTCAAAGTTCAACTCGCGTGTTGGAGAAAGTACGGAATCACAAAAATATAAATCACTTTTTTGAAAAAAAATTTATCGCACCAATTCTGCTCAAGCACAACAAAAGTTTGTTCATTTCATCTCAAATCAGGCGTTTTTTGCACTGCTAAGGTGATTCAATCAGAGAATTGAAAGAAGTTCGCGCACCAAGAAAATGCACGTTCAGCAATATGTTTTTTACGAATAATAGACATACGAAATCGCAATTTTGAGAGAACACGCCAGGCACGTATATTTGAGCCCAGAGACAAAGGAAAACAGAGTTAGCAATTCCCAGATAAAGGAAATGCCGCACCGCAGCTCTGCCTCAGTCAAGTTTTTTTAATTCACTTTGCAATTTAAATGGAGGTCTTATGTACGCCAACTCTCGCCTTATCGCCACTATCGTGGGCTCACTGTTATCCCTGTCATGCTTATCCGCTAGCGCAGACGAAACCAGTAACGTTCTCAAAATGAATGCCTGCGAGATGCCTGAATACGATACACAAATGCTGCGCAAAGAAGAAAAGGGTCAAGTCAAGTTGCGCTTCTCTACCGACGCAACAGGTAAAGTAACAGAAGCAAAAGTAGAAGAATCTAGCGGTTTCACAAACCTCGACAAAGCATCATTGAGTGCATTAAAGAACTGCCAATTCGATGCAAAAAAATCGGCAAACATCGTGAGCAAACCATCACACGTAATTGCATTTACTTGGGCAATTAAGTAAGACTTTCCACTCATTTATTGAGTGGCCTATCTTGAACCAAACGCTACTAATTACACAAAATTTACCCAATTGGATTTAGAAAAAAAATGGTGCGCTACTTCGTCAAGTAGCGCACCATTTGTCTTTACTACGTACAGCAGAGCATTTTATTAAACCATCACTAGTAGCTGATAGCTAGTACATTGACCCTAAGTGATATCCTTCAGCTAACAAATAAGATGGTAACTTATTCAGTTGCCCTATTTTGAGTCAACTTAGTTTTTCATTTGCACCGCACCGCTCTTTTGCAAGTACTTCTGTTGGTATTTTTCAGTAAGACGAGATTGCTTGGTCGAGCTGTCCACCACTCTGCCTTGGATGTAAATTTGCTCTACTTTAGTCGTAGTTTCCATTGGATCGCCATTCGATACAAAGAAGTTCGCCAACTTTCCAGTTTCGAGTGAACCCAGGCGATCTGCTACGCCCAAAATCTGTGCCGGATAAAGAGTAATCGCTTTCAAAGCTTCGTTCGGATCCAAGCCATAAGTCGTGGCGACTGCGGCTTCGTAAGGCAGGTTGCGCTCGTTGGGTGCATCATCGTCGGTGCCAGCGCGTGCAATGCAAAATGGCACGCCAGCTTGCGCCAACTTTGCCGCCACACTGAAATAGGCATCGTAGTCAGCACCACGACGCATAGGCAGTTTATGAATACCTGTGACGATGACCGGTACTTGACGCTGCTTCAAAACGTCGGCCAGCAACGGAGCATCCGCACCGCCAACAATCACTAACTTCAACTGATAACGTTGCGCGAAATTCAAAGCAAAACGGATTTGGTTAATATCTTGCGCGTGAAAAAATACCTGCCGCTTCCCCGATAACGCAGGCAACATGGCCTCCCAACGCACGTCGATCTGTGTACCATCGTTTTGCGCACGTGCATCGCGATAGGCCAATGCCGCATCGAAGGCATCTTCCAGCATTTTCAAGCGCTGTGCACTTGCTTTGCGAATTTCATCCAGACGTGTATCTAAAGGCGCCGGAAATAATTCAGGATTAAAACGCAGCAAAGGCAGCGTGATATGCAAACCCACTTCAGCTTGCACCGCCATCTCTTCCCAAGTCCAGCCGTCTAATTGTATCAAAGCAGAAGTGCCATTGATTAAACCAGCAGGTGAATTCGGTACGCTCAAAGTCGCCAAAACGCCATTGGCGCGCGCTGTTGTAATTAACTCGCTGTCAGGATTCACCGCTACCAAGGCACGCGCGTTAGGATTAATCGCGCCTGCCTCTGCATAATCCAAAGTAGCACGCACTGACTGCACCTCGGCTAAACCCATCACTGTATTCGCCGCAATCATGCCCGGATAAATGTGTTTGCCACTGACATCAATCACTTTGGCATTAGCTGGCACATTGATCTGACTACCAAGCGCAACGATACGACCTTTATCCACCAACATACTGCCATTGACAATGTTTTCGCCACTGACAGTGTGTAGGGTCGCACCTTTAAATACTAAGGGTATTTTTTGTGCTGCCGCTGGCACATTATCAGATGCAATGGCAAGATCGGCGAGACCCAGCATGCCTGCAGCGGACAAGATCGTGATACCAAATAGTTTGGCCATGCTCGCTTGTAAGTTTGTTTTTTTATTCATCATAGAATTCGAATTCATTGTGAAAGTAGAAGAAGGTTTTTTGGTTAATAGAGACATTATTCTTCTCCTGTGCATTCGTGTTCTTCTGCGCCACTCCAATAACCAGTGCGATGCTTGCTGACCATGTGCATCCAATGCTGCAATTCTAAATAAGTTCGATTGGCTTGTAGCATTTCAGCCGCAGATTTTGGTGTCCCCACTTTCTCCGCCGCTGCATCTTTTACTGGATCTTTTGCTCTTGCATTATTTGCAGCTGCAGGTACACGGCTTGCGTTCACACTAGCGGTGATACGCTGACGCTCTTCTTGCGCTTCTTTACGCAAACGTGCATCGCTGGCTAAATCAAAATAGCGCTGTCCCTCAATCCAAGTTTGTTCTGCGCGACTGAAGGTCGATAAGGGGCTGGTATTCCAAATCACAAAATCAGCATCTTTGCCGACTTCCAAAGAACCGGTTCTGTGATCGATCTGCAGTTGTTTAGCGGGATTTAAGGTGACAAATTTAAACGCCTCAGTTTCAGATAATCCACCATATTTGACCGCTTTCGCCGCTTCAGTATTTAGATGCCGCGCCAATTCGTCGCTATCAGAATTAAAGCTGGTAACGACGCCAGCCTGATGCATCAATGCACCGTTAAATGGCACTGAATCAATGACTTCCATCTTGAAACCCCACCAGTCAGAGAAAGTAGAACCGCCCGCACCTAAGGCGGCGATTTCGTCTGCCACTTTATAGCCTTCCATCACGTGCTGGAACGTGCCCACCATTAAATTAAACTCTTTGGCAAAACGGGCGAACATCAAAATTTCATCTTGACGATAAGAATGAATATGGATCATGCGTTTGCGATCCAGCAGTTCAACCAAGGTATCGAGTTGGAGATCGCGACGCGGTTCTATCATCGTGTTTGGCGCTTTGCGCCATGCATCACGTTCTTCTTTATAGGCACGAGCAGCGAGGAAAGCACTACGCAAAATTTGCTCAACGCCCATGCGTGTTTGTGGATAACGGCCCGTCGCTTCATTGCCCCAATTGGATTGTTTGACATTCTCACCTAAGGCAAATTTAATCCCTGGGAATGCACCGTCTAATTTCAATCCTTCAGCATCAGAACCCCAACGCATTTTGATCACCTGATTTTGTCCACCTATTGTATTGGCTGAACCATGCAATATATTGGCGGTCGTCACACCACCGGCTAGTTGGCGATAAATATTGATACTGCTTGCATCAATAACATCGCCGACACGTACTTCAGCGGTAATGGAACTCGTGCCTTCGTTAATACCTTGCATCATCGCAGTATGCGAATGCGCGTCAACAATGCCAGGGCTGATGTGTTTGCCCGTCGCGTCGATGATTTCTGCATTGGCAGGGACTTTTAAATTGTTACCAATCGCACTGATCTTGCCGTCTACCACCAACATATCAGACTGTTCTAATTTACCTGCCTTGGCACTAGTCCAGATCGTTGCGTTCTTGATCAAGAGTGCAGAAGGTCGGGCATTAAGTGTGGACGCATAAGGACCAGCGGGATACACATTTTTCCAGTTGGCTGGCATCTTCTCAGGCTTAGCGGGCGTGTTTTCAGCGAGCGCCGCCTTAGTACGTTTAGCAGCCCATAACACCGCCTTAGCTTGTCCTTGTTGCATAGTCCCGGTCAGGCTATCACCGCGACCATCTGCAATAATCGCCGTGTCGCCGTAGCGTGCCAATAACTGATTGTCACGCAGGCTCAATTCGACGTTAACACCGTCTATGGTCAACATCGGTTTCACTGCTGTGCCTGTGATATTCCAAGTCTGTGTTTTACCATTGGTGTTCACTTCCCAACTACCGCGTAATTCGAAACGATTGTAGTTTTCAGTCACAAATGGTTTGCCATCAACGAAGGTAATTTCGATATTGGCTTTATCGTCGTTGAACATGTCACCACTGGCAATCACCATATTGGCCATATGACCCGGTGTTAAAGTACCCAGTCGTTTTTGTTCACCCAATAATTTAGCCGGGGTCGTAGTCAAACCGGCCAATGCCTGCTCAACTGGCAATCCACGACGTATCGCTTGACGGAGACGCGCCCAGAAATCTTTTTTGGGATCCTTCAGACCCGCCGCTGTGATCGCAAATTCAACTCCTGCCTTATCCAGCATCGCCAAGTTAGAAGGTGCTTGTTCCCAATGCTGCATCGCTTCCAAGGAAGTATCTAATGCCATATCCGGATTCTCAACTTCTGGCGCATTCGGATACAGCAAAGGCACGATCACCGGCATGCCGCCAGCTTTCAAATGATTAGTTCGACGATATTCAAAACCGTTACCTTGCAAAATCACGCGCAGTTTGAATTCATCTTTGAGCTTCGCCACGCGTTGAAATGCTTGTTCGTTGTCGGTTGCATAAATTACCGGCTGACGGCCTGCCAATACGGGCTTTAATGCTTCGAGCGACTCATTGAGTTGTGGACGTTCTTGTTTAAATTTAGAGTCGGTCGCTCGTTGATACCACTGCGCGTCGTAAAAAGTCTGACGCACTTGCGCAATAACGCCCATCAAAGAGCTAGGATAACTGCTGCCGCGTCCCATTTCTAATTCATTCGCCATATGCTGGGCGACACGGGTAGTCAAGACCAGTGATTTAGCGTTGTCCGCACCATTCAAATTCAATAACGCACTTTGTCCACGGAAGATACCTGAGGACGGCGCAGCTAATACCGTGGTAAAGCCTAATTCGCGCACTGCCTTGGCGTCATCCGCACGCAAGTCCAATTGATTCGCCACCTCTTGTTCTGGACGGACACGGGCATTCTCGCTGGCCAACGCACGGCCATTCACCACACGCGGAACTGTCACACGCGGCGGTGCGCCCGGCGCAGTAGGTGCGGCCGCTGGCGCTGCCAACAAGCCTGCAGGGACGCCGAGACTACTCGCCATATCAATGAAGCCTGGATAGATCGTGCGGCCTTCCAATTTCCAAACTTTAGCGCCGGCTGGCACTGCAATATTCGCACCAGCCGATACGATCACACCATCACGTATCACCACAGTGCCATTTTCCACCACCTTACCGGGTGCAATCACCAAACGGGCTCCCGTCAATGCATGCCAACGCGGATTACTTTCACGCAAGCCCTCGACACGAGCAGTAGATACCTGAGCCTGGGCACAAGCAGAAGCGAGACTAATTGAACTGACGATTAACATTGCAAAGGGCTTGAGACGCCGACGAACTTGCATAGATACTCCTCGAAGTGGGGCTTAAATTGAAAATCCTATCGCCCTCGCGGCAATAGGATTCGAATTGGTTTGAAATCTGGACTTAAATTAACTGACTATTTTTATACACAAATCCATGCGCTGTATCTTTGGCAACTCTGAAATCGACTAAGTATTTGAGCGCGCGAGCATTTGGACAAAGAAAACAAGAATAAATTCCCTGCGCCACAAACAATGCGCAAAAGTAATCGAGCCAAATTGTAAGCTGACGTACTTGCTATTCATGCTTTTTGGGTCGCAGCAAGATAAAAAACAACAGGCTGCGATGAAAAACACACCGCCTCAATTAACGCGATAGCCCTTTTCATTTCGAAAAAAGCGAACGCGAATTACCGCACTAGGTTGACTGTCCCTAAGTCCTATGCGCGCCAATAACATTGCAAAATAATCACACTTACAAAAACTCAGAGAAAAGCTTTGCATAATTCAATTTTAAGTTGTACGATGACGTATCACTTAAGCGAGATCACATGATTTTTTCTAATTCTGATCATTTTCCTGCCTTTATTAATGGAGACACTATGCACGCGCAAGACCTCAAGCAAATCCTTTCGTCTGGACTTTTATCCTTCCCTATCACCGACTTCGATGAAAACGGTGATTTTCGTGCTGATACATATGCTGAACGTCTGGAATGGCTGGCACCGTATGGCGCGAGTGCTTTGTTTGCGGCGGGTGGTACTGGTGAATTCTTTTCTTTGACACCAACTGAGTACACAGACGTTATCCGTACTGCGGTAGACACTTGCCGTGGCAAAGTACCGATTTTGGCTGGCGTGGGCGGCCCTACTCGAACCGCGATTGCCTTGGCGCAGGATGCACAGCGTTTGGGCGCTCAGGGCTTGTTGTTACTACCACATTATCTGACTGAAGCTAGCCAAGATGGTCTGGTTGCACACGTGGCTGAAGTTTGTAAGTCCGTCAGCATCGGCGTGGTCGTTTACAACCGCGCTAACTGCCGTTTGACACCAGAGTCCTTGGAAAGATTAGCGGCGATGTGCCCAAATCTAATCGGTTTTAAAGACGGTATAGGCGATATCGAATTGATGGTATCCATCTGGCGTCGACTGGGTGACCGTTTTAGTTATCTCGGTGGTTTGCCAACAGCAGAAATTTTTGCTGGTGCGTATAAAGCGATTGGTACGCCTGTGTATTCTTCTGCGGTATTTAATTTCGTACCAAAATTAGCGATGGACTTTTATCACGCAACGGCGGCCGATGACTTCGCGACGACCAACCGTCTGATCGATGAATTCTTCTTACCTTACTTAGAAATTCGTAATCGCAAAGCAGGTTATTCAGTGAGTATCGTGAAAGCCGGCGCACGTTTGGTCGGTCATAGCGGTGGCCCGGTACGTGCGCCATTGACTGATTTGACGGCAGAAGAAGATGAGATGCTGTTGAAGTTAATTCGTGCGCAAGGTGCGCAATAAGCGTGCAATAAGCACATGACGCCAGTGCTCTAACTTTCAAGCACATAGCAAGAATGTAGTAAAAACACAGAAAACGGGCTCGCCCGTTTTCGCCACATTTTAAATAAGCTCGTCGTTTTATCAGGAGTAATCAATGCAAATAACAGGAAGCATGATCATCGGTCAGCAAGCAGTTTTTGGTAGTGCTGGTTCGGTCAAAGCGATTAATCCCGCCACCAATAGCGAATTCGAGCCCGCATTTGGTCTCGCTACCAACGCTGATGTTGAACGAGCATGCCAGTTAGCCAGCGCCGCTTTTGATACGTTCAGAGAAACCAGTCCAGAGCAACGTGCAACTTTTTTAGAAAAAATTGCGGATAATATTTTGGAATTAGGAACTAGCCTGATTGAACGCGCTACGTTAGAAACCGGCTTGCCAGTAGCGCGTCTGGAAGGCGAACGTGGTCGCACGATGAACCAATTGCGCTTGTTTGCAAAAGTCGTTCGCGATGGTCGTTATTTATCTGCGACCTTAGACTCCGCCTTGCCAGAACGTGCGCCACCACGCCCAGATTTGCGTTTGCGCAAAATTGGTTTGGGTCCTGTTGCCGTCTTTGGTGCGAGTAATTTTCCGTTGGCGTTTTCTGTGGCTGGTGGTGATACTGCGTCGGCCTTGGCAGCCGGTTGCCCTGTCGTTGTCAAAGCACATAGTGCTCATCTTGGCACTTCAGAATTGGTGGCTACCGCGATTCAAAAAGCAGTGCGTGATGCTGGATTACCAGAAGGCGTGTTTTCTATGGTAATCGGTGAGGGTCGCCAAATTGGTCAAAGCTTGGTCTCACATCCTGCGATTAAAGCAGTCGGTTTCACAGGTTCACGTCAAGGCGGTATGGCGCTGGTTCGCACTGCGGCACAACGTCCGGAGCCCATTCCTGTCTATGCAGAAATGAGTAGTATTAATCCAGTGTTCTTGTTACCTGGTATCTTGTCAGAAAAAGCGGCGGGCATTGCTCAGGCTTTTGTTGATTCCCTGACCATGGGTGCAGGTCAGTTCTGTACGAATCCAGGTATGGTGATTGCAGTAGACAGTCCTGCACTGCAAAGCTTTATTCAAGCTGCATCAGCGGCTGTCGAAGGCAAACCTGCCGCGACTATGTTAACGCCAGGCATACATCAGGCGTATAGCAACGGTGTCAGTCGTTTACACGAGATTGATGGCATTAAAACCTTAGCGCAAGGTCAGGAAAGCACAAGCAGTGCTTGCGCTGCGCGTGCCAATCTTGTGCAATGTAGCGCGCAACAATTTTTATCGACCACCGCTTTGCATGATGAAGTATTTGGCCCGTCTTCTTTGGTCATCGTGTGTGCCGATCAAGCAGAAGTGTTGGCTATCGCTGAACATCTGGAAGGTCAGTTGACCGCTACTGTGCATGCCAACGCAGCAGACTATGCTGCAGCGGCTAAGTTGTTGACGATATTAGAACGCAAAGCCGGACGTATTTTGTTTAACGGTTTCCCTACTGGTGTTGAAGTTGCACACGCGATGGTACATGGTGGTCCTTTCCCATCCACTTCGGATAGTCGCTCGACTTCGGTGGGTGCGTCGGCAATCGATCGTTTCTTGCGTCCAGTTTGCTATCAGGAAGTGCCTGCTGAGCTCTTACCTACCAGTCTGCAAACAAGCAATCCTTTGGGCATCCCACGTGTGATGGATGGTGAACTGAAACTGCCAGCGTAAGTGAAAAATAGCGCTGACGCGATCTCGCCAGCGCTATTTTTTATGGCATCCAATTAGCCAAAGCACGCACACAAAAAATAAAACTGGAGACAAGAAATGTCATTACCAACAAAAGCGGAAGCACCACTGCAAACCAACGCGCAAGGAATCGGCAAATACCGATGGACAATTTGCGCCCTATTGTTCTTTGCTACTACCATCAATTATCTAGACAGACAAGTGCTGAGCTTACTGGCACCAGATCTGAGTAAAGAATTCGGTTGGACTAATAGCGATTACGCCAACATCACCGCCGCATTTCAATTTGTGTATGCGATTTCCATGTTGTTTGCCGGTCGCTTCATCGATAAAATCGGCACTAAAAAAGCATTCGTCATTGCCATTACCGTCTGGTCCATCGGTGCCATGATGCATGCGTATGCCATCGCATTTGGTACAGCGATTAACACCGTGTTTACGACGATAGGTTTGGCGGCAGTACCTATTTCCATCGCTGGCTTTATGATTTCTCGTGCGGTGCTTGCTTTAGGTGAAGCTGGTAACTTTCCTGCTGCAATCAAAGCGACGGCAGAATATTTCCCTAAAAAAGAACGCTCTTTCGCGACTGGAATTTTTAACTCGGGTGCGAACATCGGTGCCGTATTGGCGCCTATCACCGTGCCTATGATTGCCGAGGCCTGGGGCTGGCAAGCGACCTTTATCATTATCGGAGCGATCGGCTTTATTTGGTTGGGTGCGTGGTTAGTTTTCTACGATAAACCTGAAGAGCAAAAACGTTTATCTGCAGAAGAACTGGCCTACATCAATCACGATCAGGTACGTGATGGCGTGATTGATACTGGTAATGATGAAGGTAAAAAATTCTCCTGGTTCCAGTTGCTCGCGTATCGCCAGACTTGGGCATTTGCCTTTGGTAAATTTATGACTGACGGTGTGTGGTGGTTCTTCCTATTTTGGCTACCAAAGTATCTGGCGGCGCAATATGGCATGAAGACGACTGATTTTGTTTTTCCATTGGCAGTCTTATATAGCATGACTATGGTGGGTAGCATTGGTGGCGGCTGGTTACCAACCTACTTTATCAATCGCGGCGACGCGCCCTATGATGGTCGTATGAAAGCGATGTTGATGATTGCAGTCGTGCCGCTAGTGGTTCTGTTGGCGCAACCTTTTGGCTACTTGAGTTTTTGGGTGCCAGTGATCTTGATCGGCATTGGTACATCGGCACATCAGGCTTGGTCTGCAAATATTTTTACCACTGTCTCTGATATGTTCCCGAAAAAAGCAGTTGCGTCGGTGGTCGGTATTGGCGGTATGGCAGGTGGCTTAGGTGGCGTACTAATTACAAAGCTGGGCGGTTGGTTATTTGATTACTACGGCGCACTAGGTCAATTGCAAACTGGGTATACTATTATGTTCGCCATCTGCGCGCTGGCCTACTTGGTTGCTTGGGGTGTGATGAAGATTTTAGTACCAAAATACAAAATCATCAGTGACTTATAAAATCGCGATCAGACTCTCTCTCAACTAAGTACAGATAAGCATCGAATATTCATGTTAAAAAACGTAGATATCACGCGTGTCGGCAATTCATCCGTCCCTATCCGTTGTGGCGTTGGCGAGAGTCCTGTTTGGCTCGCCAACCACAACGCCTGGATTTGGGTTGACATCATCGGCAAGACGATTTGGCGCAGCGATGCAACTGGCAGTCATGTGCAAAGCTGGCAGACGGCAGAGATGATAGGCTGCCTGACACCTAAGCAGAGTACAGGTCAGAGACTTGAATTTATCGCAGGCATGGAAAGCGGCATCTTTAATCTTGTGCTTGAAGAACATGGAACGGTGACTGCCACGCATCTGGCAGCGCCTGCAGAGCTAAAACCGGGCATGCGATTTAACGATGGCCGTTGTGACCGACAAGGTCGCTTCTGGAGCGGTACCATGCTCATTGACATGAGCGAAGCGCGTGCCGCAGGCAAACTCTATCGCTATTCTGCAGATCAAGGTATTTCGGCACCCGTCGTATCAAATTTGTTTGTACAAAACGGCCTGGCATGGTCGCCCGACGGGCGCACCATGTATTTGTCAGATTCCCACCCAAATAGCCAACTCATATGGGCATTCGACTATGACATCGAGACTGCCACGCCACACAATCAGCGCGTGTTTGTTGATATGAGAAACTATGATGGCAGGCCAGATGGTGCAGCAATTGATGTTGATGGTTGTTATTGGATATGCGGGAATGATGCTGGCCGAATTTTACGTTTCACGCCAGAAGGCAAACTCGACCAGCAAATCGCCGTACCGATGGCAAAACCGACAATGTGCTGCTTTGGTGGCACCAACATGGATACATTAATGGTGGCATCAATCGCTGCTGGTCAGGCTCAAGACGACACTTGGGCTGGGGCGACCGTATTGCTTCGTCCGGGTGTACAAGGGCTTGCTGAGACTGCTTTTGCTGCTTAGTTTGACAATTAGTTTCAAGCGCTATTGGCGACTTAAGCATGTTGGATAGACATTGCTTGGACAAGCTATAGCGAGCATTATTTTCATTCCTGATTTACAAAAATAGGATATCCCATAATCATGATGGATAAAGCACTCTCTTGTCTGTTAGCTGCGTTGTTGTTACCAGTATTCAGCACGTCCGCGCAAACTAGTAGCAAAGCCACTACGTCTGCTACGCTTAAAAATCAAACCACAGTGTGGGAACCCGATCTCGGAAATGGTCGCTACCGCAATCCCATCATCCATGCCGATTATTCTGATCCTGATGTCATCCGTATCGGCGATCAGTACTACATGACGGCATCGAGCTTCAACAGCGCACCTGGTCTGCCCTTGTTGCGATCCACCGATATGATTCATTGGTCGCTTGTGGGGCACGCCTTACCCAATTTAGTTCCGCCAGCTATGTTTAGCTTGCCGCAGCACGGCAAAGGTGTGTGGGCACCGAGTTTGCGTTTTCATGACGGCAAATTTTGGATTTTTTATCCTGATCCTGATGTTGGCATCTATGTCATGACCGCAAAGGATTTTGCAGGACCATGGACTGCGCCTCACTTACTCATCGCTGGAAAAGGCTTGATTGATCCCACCCCTTTATGGGACGACGACGGTAAAGCTTGGTTATTGCATGCCTGGGCAAAAAGTCGTGCGGGCTTCAATAATCAATTGACTTTAAGAAGTATGACTAACGACGCTCGCCAGATTATTGAAGACAAAGGCGTCGTCATCAATGGGAATACCTTAGCAGGTTACACGACTTTAGAAGGGCCCAAATTTTATAAACACAATGGCTGGTACTACATTTTCGCACCTGCCGGCGGCGTGGAACATGGCTGGCAAACGGTATTCCGCGCCAAAAACATTCTCGGCCCATATGAAGACAAAATCGTTTTAGCCCAAGGAAGTAGCAACACCAACGGACCACATCAAGGTGCCTGGGTGACCGCCCAAGACGGGAGCGATTGGTTCTACCATTTTCAAGATAAACGCGCTTATGGTCGCATCGTGCATTTGCAACCTATGACTTGGGAAAACGACTGGCCTGTCATGGGTGTAAAGAACAGCAAAACCGGGATAGGTGAACCCGTCACTGAATGGCAAAAGCCTTTGAGCAAAGCGATCACCGATAAAGTGTCCAAAGCGACGCCTGCGGAGTCAGATTATTTTTCGCGATCTCAACTTGGCTTGCAATGGCAATGGAATGCTAATTGGAAAGCCGATTGGTATTCACTGACAGCACACAAAAATCACTTACGACTGTATCCGCAAACACTAATTGAAACCAATATCCTAGTAGATTACCCTGCGATCATTTTTCAAAAAATACCAGCGCCAGAATTTAGCGTCACGGTCAAAGTAAGTTTGAGCACGAACACAGATGGAGATCGTGCGGGTTTGACATTGTATGGATTGAATTATGCATGGATAGGGATTCAGCGCCATCAAGGTAAGTATGAATTGCGTTACACCACTTGCACAGGCGCTGGAAAATGTCAGGAGAAAGCTTTGGAACAGAAAGCGATAAGCAGCTCAGAATTACACCTCAAACTGACTATGCGAGCTGGTGGTATTGCCCGATTCTATTACAGCGAAAATGCAAATCCCACCACTCAAGATTTCTCAGAAATAGGCACGTCCTTCGTCGCTACGCAGGGGCGTTGGGTAGGCGCTAAAATTGGCCTGTTTAGTGCTACACATGCTGCTACACCTGCTGCCACAGCTGCTACCGTAAGTCTTAAAAATAATTATGCTGACTTTTCAAATTTCATGATCAAAACAACAGACTAAGAAAATTGTAGAGTGGATTAGCTCTAGAGTAATCCACTGCTCACACCTTAAAGCACATATGTCATGTGCTGAATTTTTATCGAATAAGGTAATGAGTTTTTTTGTTTCTAATTTATTTTTTTGTTTCTAATTTATTTTTTTACTTCGTTGGCGTTCACAGGTCGGGTGTGGCCCGACAGCCAATTACCTTTTTTGCTTCGCCAAAAAAGGTAATCCAAAAAAGGCGACC
>CAUPNA010000021.1:0-37388 GCA_963512475.1 uncultured Undibacterium sp. | reverse complement strand
GATGCACTTTTCGAGGCAGTTTTTACGTGAATGAGGCGAAAATAGCTAGCTATTTGCAACGAAGAACGAAAAAAATGACCGAAAATGCGCCGCCAGCGCTCAAATAGCGTCGAAGACGCGCCTAATGGAAAATCTGGGTTAAATGCATTTAAAAACAATTCAATAAGGAAACTACTCCTTTAAATATATTAATACCAGATAAAATTTACCACACTTCAAACCACACCTAAAACAGTAAATTGCTTTTACTTTTCTATATGTAATCTCGTATAAATTGAGCTATTTCTATACTGATTGCCGAAATAGAAGGTCAATTTACTATCTGCAAAAGATTCTTCGGTTTGCAACTAAATGATCATTTATCTAGCCGTAAAAAAACAATTATTAACTTTCCGTCAATCCCATTCTCTGCTTTACTCATTTCTGATTGCCTTCCACTTCATACCAGCCAAAAGATGAGGCGCTGTGCTTGTTCTTTCCTTTTCAGGCGAGAGCGTGAAGGTAATCAAGGGCAATCACGCACAATCAAGTTAATTAAATTGGACGCTATAAATCAAACCAAATTTGCTATTAAGCAAATCGTCAAAAACAGGGAGAGAGACATGCAGCAGAAAATAATATCAAGTTTAGTGTTAGGTTTAGTCCTGACCGTTACTTGCAGCGTCACGATACTAGCGGGTGAGAAAAAAGTCTGGATCACCCTCGGTGATAAAGCCTACCAAGAATTAAAACAAATCGCCCCCAACATGATACTCACCGAAAGTCGTCTGGTTGAATCCGGCGCTGCAGGTTTTAGCAGTCAAGAAACAGTACGCCTGGTGCAAGTAGAGCAGTCTGCGATTCACGCCTTATCAGGTGTGATTCATGAGAAGTTAAAGCGTTGCGGTGGTTTTATCGAACATAGCAATGAAGCAGTAGGACGTGCTGCGCTGGGCAACACTGCAGCGGGTTATTCCCCAGCACCCGCGATCGCCACCTTAGCGCCGTCTTACACCATCGATAACCAAAGCACAGTTACGCCACTGTTAAGCCAAATGCAAGCGACCAACATAGGACAGACCATCGTTGACTTGTCCTCGTTTGTAAACCGTTATTACACGACCACAGGTGGCGTGAACGGGTCCAATTGGATCAGAGATAAATGGCTAGCATTGGCTAATGGTCGCAGCAATGTCACCGTTGAGCAATTCACCCATGCAGGTTTTCCACAAAAGTCCGTGATCATGACGATGCAAGGCACTGACAACGCCTCTGAAGTTGTGATTCTCGGCGGTCATTTAGATTCGATCAACACAGCGGGCACGACAGAGACCACTAAGGCACCAGGGGCAGATGACGATGCATCCGGCATAGCCAGTCTAACCGAGGCCATGCGTGTCATGCTAGCCAGCAATTATCAACCTCGCCGCACGATCAAATTTATCGCCTATGCCGCAGAAGAAGTGGGACTGAAAGGTTCCGCTGAGATTGCAAAAAAATTCAAAACGGATGGCGTCAAAGTCATCGGTGTCATGCAGCTCGATATGACTAACTACAAGGGTTCTGCTAAAGACATCTACTTGTATACCGACTACACCAATGCGGCACAAAACACTTTTGTTGGCAATCTCATTACTACCTATCAACCTACGCTGACAATAGGCAATGATACCTGCGGCTACGGTTGCTCCGACCATGCGTCATGGCATGCACAGGGCTACCCGACTTCCATGCCATTTGAAACCGCGATGAGTGAAAGTAATCCTAAGATTCATGGTACAGGTGACACTTATGCGAATATGGGTAGCCAAGCGAATCACGCGCTGAAATTTGGTCGTCTGGCAACTTCCTTCGCAGTGGAACTAGGCAGTGATGGGCCAGCTCTACCACCAAGCACGATTCCACTGACAAAAGATGTATCAGTAGCAGTATCAGGCGCAGCTAATGCACAAGCCAATTACAGCTTTATCGTCCCAAGCGGGGTCAGCAATTTAACATTCAAAACCTCAGGCGGCACAGGCGACTTGGACATCTATGCGAAATTAGGTAGCTTAGCCACCACCACCAGCTTTTTACAAAAATCTGACGGTGCCAATAATACTGAAACCATTACCATCGCAACACCAACAGCCGGCACTTACTATGTATTGACCAATGCAGCCAGTGCAGTCAGCGGCGCATCATTGATAGCAAGCTATCAAACCACCAGCAGCGGCAATGTGTTGAGTAGTGGTGTCGCCGTCAGCCTTGGCAGTGTGGCGCTCAACGCAACTAAGACCTATACCATCGTGGTACCAAGTGGGAAAACGTCTCTGACCTTCAGGTTATCTGGCGGCACAGGCGATGGCGATTTATACGCCAAATTGGGCGCGTCACCAAGCACAACGACTTACGATAAAAAGTCAGATGGAGCGACCAATGCAGAAACCATCACATTCAGCGCACCACGAGCAGGTACGTACTATGTACTAGTGAAGGCATATGCAGCAATGAATGGCGCTAGCTTATTAGCGACCATACAATAAGCCGAAAAAATAATGCGTACTTAAAGAAACGCCCGCTTAGCATTTTTGCTGAGCGGGCGTTTTCCAATCCTACATTTGATGACATCAAGCTGTCGACTTAAAGCTATCTAAAGTAAAGCGATCCCTGTTTCTTAGGCAATCACTTTATTTATTCACATTCACCAAAGGCGTAGCATTCCCCAGCAGTACCGTATTCCCCGCCTTACTCGCAACTGCAATTGCCGCATCGCGATGAATTTCTGCGAGGCGTAACTCCTTCAAGGCTGGCGTCAACGACTCACTGATAATTTTATTCGCTTTGGCCTCGCCTTCCGCTTGCACAATCATACGTTCCGCTTCTGCACGCGCCAGATCCACTTCTTTCAATTTCTTTTGAATCGCCTGATCCGTTTCTGCACGTTGCCGTATCGCTGCTTCAATCGCAGGATCAGTTAACAAATTACGCACATTGACCGCAGTAATTAGAAATGCGCCTTTATCATTCGTATCTAACTCGGCTTGCAAACTGGCGCGCACCATCTCTGCCAATTCCGTACGTTTGGTGTGCATTGTTGTGGCATCAAGCTGGGCGATGGATTTGTACACGGATTCACGCGCTTCGCGCGACACCCGGCTATATGCCATCACCAAATCGCTGGTGCCATCTTTTACCACCTGTTTATGTTGCACAACATCGCCCTGATACTTGGTGTACAAAGCCGGAATGGCGGCAGGCATCGTCTTGAAGTAAATATCGATATCGACATCCTTCATCGTCAAGTTGTCGCGACTCTTCGGTGTCATATCTTGCAATTGAAAATTCACTTCCTTGGCAGTAAATTCATCCACCGTTTTAAACACGGTAAAGTACACACCAGGAGGCAAAGCATCTTTACCCACCTTACCTAAAGTCCGCTCGACACCCACATTACCAGTGTCGATCTGAGTACAACCAGTCAATAGCCCAGCCAATAAAATGACAGTGAGCGGTAAATATTTTCCGGTAAATTGTTTCATTATTTTTTCCAAATTAAAGTAAGTGAATCGGTGGGAAGTAATACGCCAAGAGTAATAAGCCCAATAAAACCAACACAAACACCATCAACCGTAGCAAGTGCCGCGTCAACGCTGGTCCTGCATAACGTCGAAATAAAGGTCGAGTGATTTGCCACAACCCGTACAGAGTTAATCCCGCAATCAATAACAAAACAAAATGCTTCATTACGCCTCCTTTATTTAACGTCCAAGATCAAAGCCGGAGTGTAGTTTCTTCTGACCAGACATGCCACAAAAAAGTATTGGTAATCGTGAATAAGAAAAACCATAGACACACGCTTTCAACAAATAAAACTAAACAATCTCCCAGTCGCAAGTCGCATTTGTTACACTAGGGTTCAATTCATTAAGCGTTTCTTCCCGTGCCTCTTTCTGCTTTCCTCTTAGTTATCCTCGCTGGTCTCATTCATGCTTTATGGAATATTGCGGCAAAAAAAGCTGGTGGAGACGTACGCTTTGCCGGATTGACAGCCATCATCATGGCAGTGGTATGGGCACCAGTCGGTATTTATGTCGGTTGGGACGTCGTGCCAAGCTGGGGTTGGCTGGAGTGGAGTTTCATAGGATTGAGTGGCTTACTCCATGTCTTGTACTTCATCACTTTATTGCGTGGTTATCGCAAAGCAGATCTCACCGTTGTTTATCCATTGGCTCGCGGCGCAGGCCCATTGTTATCGTCCGCTGTGGCTTTGATTTTCTTAGGTGAGCATTTATCATTCTTCGGAGGCTTGGGCATCCTAGCGGTGGTCGGTGGTGTTTTCCTGATTGCCGGTGGCCCTAAACTTTTACGCAGCTTAAAATCGAATTCAACTGCGAGCGAAACAAACCAGATGCAGCAATTGCGAGTGCGCAAAGGTATTTTTTATGGGTTGTTTACTGGCGTATTTATAGCAGGCTATACGGTACTCGATGGCTATGCGGTCAAAGTACTTTTGCTCTCACCCATTCTGATCGACTATTTCGGCAACTTCGCCCGTATCGCTTTATTGCTACCCAGCTTATTACGTGATATTCCAGCCACACGCAGCTCATGGCAAAAAGAATGGAAGTATGCGCTCATCGTTGGCGGGATCAGTCCTATTTCATATGTACTAGTTTTATACGCAATGCAAACCGCACCACTAAGCCACGTCGCACCAGCACGTGAGGTATCGATGTTGTTCGCTGCAATTATAGGCGGCCATTTATTAGATGAAGGCGATCGCTTGCAACGCCTAGTTGGGGCGCTATGTATCGCAGCAGGCGTCATCGCTTTGGGTAATTTTTAAGTAGTAAGCAAACGGCAAATCAAGTTCTATATCAAACCAATTTCAGTTCCTCCCTATTCCATCTAATTTTAAGAAAAATAAAATGCCAAATAAGAACCTGCTAGAACAAGCCAAGCGAGCAAGACAAAACGCCTATGCGCCCTATTCACAATTTCAAGTGGGTGCTGCTTTATTAACAAAAGACGGCAAAATTTTTCATGGATGTAATGTGGAAAATGCCGCTTACGGCCTATGTAACTGTGCTGAACGAACCGCTTTTTTTAGTGCTTTCGCTGCCGGATATCGTGTAAATCAATTTCAAGAACTAGCCGTCATCGCCGATACGTCTGAACCAATTTCGCCGTGCGGTGCCTGTCGTCAAGTAATGTTGGAATTGGGTGGCGACGAGCTTATAGTCACGTTGGGAAATATGAACGGCGAAATCATCCACACCAATGCTGGCGCACTATTGCCAGGTGCTTTTCAAGCCCAAGACTTACCAAAATAAGAGAAAAGTGACGTGCCCGATACAAGTCCTGCTGCTCGATAAGTATAGAAGAGCATTTTTCAGCAGCGTCATTTCTATGTCACTTTTTCATAATGACTTACTTCTTCGGCGATATTTTTTCGAAATTCCGATCTAGCTTAGGTTCGAATATTGTCGCATTTTTGGTTGCGACGTTGCTAGCTGCGCCAACACGAGAGTCCACACCCGCAGTGCTACTTCCTTTAGCTTGTGGTGTCGCCTTTTTTGGACTTGTGACTGCTTGAATTTGTGTTGTTGGCTGGCTAGTCCACCACCAAAAGACAAGACCGGCTATCAACACAGTGACGACTAATGCGATACGAGTTGGATTCAGCCAAGTACTACTTGCACTACGCTGCAGATACAATTCGAAATCATCTGTGCTATCGTGAGTTGCTACCGTCGTAACCGGCAGATACTGAACTGACACCACATTGTCAGCATCGCTTTTTATTTCTGTATCCTTATCAGTGTCATTGGCTGATTCTGGCTGAGCAGACGCCATATCACTACTGATCGAAGTGAGGTTCTGCTCCTTGGAAAACTGCTGCCAATAGACCTGATGCTCATTGATTGCTTGCTGTGCAGATTCTTCAGCAGCGATACGCTCTTCATGCGCGACCATCGCAGCTTGCTGCTCAATTTGCGCTTCCTGTTCCTGCGCCAAGGCCTGCACCTCTAGTTGTTGCCTTTGTTGCGCAATTTTTTGCGCTTCTTGTTCACGTAGCAGCCGTTGGCGGGCAATCAGACTCACTTGTTTTTCCGCTTGGATTTTGGCTTTTGCTCGATTACTTAACTCAAGCTCTTGAGCGATCAACTGATGCGTTTGTGCCAAAAGTTGGCGTTCGTGCTCAGCTTGCGTCAACAATGCATCGGTATCTTCAGTCAATTGAGAAACTTGCTGCTCAAGTACTAATCGTTGTTGTGATACTTCCTCCGCACGCTCTTGTATTTGCTGACGCTCTTGAGTCAATGCATGCAGTGCTTTTCCTGCATCCAAATGACGCGCCTGAGTTTGTTGCAAAAGTACTGCGGTCTCCTGTTGTTCATGTAGCTGTGCATGCAATGCCGCTTCGCTTTCGCATCGCTGCTGCGTTAAGGCTTCAGCTTGTGTTTCCTGTTCCAACTGCGTTCTACTGCTGCTCAACAATTCGGCTTCTGTCAGCACTCTTTGTTCAACCAGTCGCTTTGCATCTTGCTGCGCTTGTATTCTTTCCTGCGTCTTTTTTTGCACCAGAATAGAGGCGTCGACCCGTTCCCGCGCAGTTTCTTCTGCCGCCATTTCAGCAATCGCAAGTTGCTTTGCCGCTTCCAATAATGCTGTTTCGCGTTGCAAGTTTTGTTGTTCCAACCTGACGACTTCAGCATCATGTTCTTGTTGTTTTAAGACCGCTGCCTGTGCATCAAGCTCCAACTGCAAACGTTGCTGCATTTGTGCTTCGGCTGCTTGTGTCTGCGCTAATTTTATCTGCGCTGCCTGCTCAGCCCTTTGTTCGACCGCGGCCCGTTGTTCAACCTGATGCAATAAATTAGCTTCTGCTACTTGTCGGCGACTCGCTTGTTGCGCGGCCTCGTTTTCTGCTACAACACGTTTCTCTGCTGCGAGCATGAGCATATGTTCTTGCGCTAGTTTTTCTTTTGCAATCTGCTCAGCTTCTTGCTCTGCCATGGATAAGGCCAAAGCAGTCTCCATGAGATCTGCTTCTTGCTGCAATTTTTCTTGAATCAACTGTGCTAACTCAGTTTCGGCGGCGATTCTGTCTTGCGCTTTTTGTTCAGCTAATCGGCTTACCAGCAAACGTTCTGCGTTCTTAACTTGAGCATCACGCTCCACCGATACGCGTAGCTTTGCGTTCTTTAGAAGCTCATTTTCCATCGCTATTTTGGCGTTATTCGCCGCGATCGCCTGCTCCTCTGCTGCTTCGGTTTGCGCTTGCAATTCCTGAGCAAGCTGCGCCTCTTGCATGCGTGTCTGGGTCAATTGTGCGATCTCTTGGTCTGCTTGTGTTTTCAGTTGTACAGCTGTCAGATGCGCTTGTTCCACAGCGTTTTTTTCTTGCGTCACATCTTGTAATTCTTTTTCTATTTTTAGTCTTTGATCGATTTGCTGTTGCGCTGCCAACTCGACTTCCGCTTGTATCTTTAATGCGGCGAGCAATTCTATCTCCTTATCACGACGCTGTTGCGCCAGTGAGATCGCCTGCTGTTCCTCCAGTATTTTTTCCTGTTTATTTTTTTGTGTCAGTTGCGTCGCGACTAACTGCTCTTGCGCCAGACTTAGAGCCTGTTGTTCGGCAACGGCTAATTGTTGAGCAGTCATCAGCAAAGCAGCTTCTTTTTCTGCATTTGCACGTTCAAGATTCAGCACAATTTGTTCTGCGCTATTTTTTTCTTCTAGTAGCTTTAGAGCTTCCGCTTCACGCTCTAAACGTTGTTGCACTAGCTTATCCGCCTGCTTTTCTGACAATAAACGAGTGCGAATTTTTTGTAATAGTTCTTGTTCAAAATCGATTCGGCTATTGGCATCAATTAATAAATCACGTTCCACTTTGGCTCGCGCATAGGCAGCTTGCTGAAGCTCCCACTCTTTATCAATTTGATCAAGTATGCTTTGTGGTCCAGGCTCTAAGCTCGAATCAGGTCGATGTGACAGACTTTCGGCCTCATATATCATTGCATTTTGACTAGCTATGGAAGCGGTGCCGGTGTTTTCAACACTAACAGCGACCTTGTCATCGGACTGCGCTGAGCGCCCCAATAGTGATTGTGTAAATTGTTTAAACATGAACGGGAACCCAATATAATTTCTTATAGCAAATATCTCAGTAAAAATCGCCCTGCAGCATACTTTGCCCGCTATAGTAAAAAGGCGATGAAAAATGAAGAAAGGTCTGTCATTTTACCGAACTTCCCTGTGCTTTTATCCAAGTAAGCACGCCACCGAGAAGGATAGCGAATGAAAACCACAGTTTCCCGAAAAAAATACAGGAAACAAAGGCAATTTATGATGCGAGTGTCGTCTATGCTCACTTATCGGGAAACACGAACAAGTTAGAGAAGCACCACAACTTATGGAATCAAGTATTCAAATTTACTCGCTATAGGATTAGTTTCCTTTTTTTCAGCGGAACTTTTATGAAACTTCACGTTCTAAGTAACGGGATACTTTTTATCAAAACAATTCATCCTGTCGATTTTCTTCCACTTCATGGAGTCAATATAATGCGTTTGCCTGTTTCATTAGTGCTCATATGCATGAGCATGTCCGCTTTTGCGGGCGGTCAATCTGACGATAAATTTCGTCAATTAGAAGAATTATTACCAACGCCGACCTCCGTACGCGCCGCTTCAGGTGCCCCGGGACACGCCTATTGGCAACAACGTGCCGATTACGTCATCCGTGCCACATTGGACGAATCTAAACGCGCCATTACTGGTACAGAAACCATCACTTACCATAATAATTCGCCTGATACTTTGAATTATCTGTGGGTACAGTTAGATCAAAACATTTTCCGTTCTGACTCTGATGCGAATACCACCCGTACTTTGCCCTCACGTGATGCATGGAAAAACCCGAATGCGGTAAGTTTTCAAGCCATGTCTGTCATGAATGAGCGCGACAGTTTCGATGGCGGCTTCAAAATCGGCAGCGTTAAAGGTGCTGACGGACAAGCCTTGAAACATGCCATCAATCGCACCATGATGCGCATTGATTTGCCAACTAGTTTAAAACCTGGTGCCAAGTTTGCTTTCAGCATCGATTGGAAATACAACATCGGCAATGGTAAATTACTCGGTGGCCGCGACGGCTTTGAACACTTCAAAGAAGACAAGAATGACATCTTTGAAATCGCCCAATGGTTCCCACGCATGGCAGCCTACTACGATGTCTATGGCTGGCAGCATAAGCAATTCTTAGGCTCTGGTGAATTCACATTGGAATTCGGCGACTACGATGTACAGTTGACGGTACCTAGCGATCACGTCGTTGCCGCAACAGGCGAGCTGAGCAATGCTGACAAGATTTTGACGGCAACCCAGCTTGATCGTTTGAAGCAAGCGCGTACTGCAAAAACACCTGTCGCTGTCGTGACGCAAAAAGAAGCAGAAGAAGCTGAAAAGAAACGTGCAACGGATAACAAAACTTGGCACTTCAAAGCCAAAAACGTGCGTGACTTCGCATGGGCATCCTCTCGCAAGTACATCTGGGATGCGCAGGGTTACAAAACTGGCGCCAGCACCGGTCTAGCGATGTCTTTTTATCCAAAAGAAGGTAATCCTCTGTGGGGACAATACTCCACGCAGGCGATCATTCACACGATAGAACAGTACAATAAATTTTCACTCGACTATCCATATCCAACTGCACAGTCAGTTAATGGACCACAAGGCGGGATGGAATATCCGATGTTGTCTTTTAACGGCGGTCGTCCGACTAAGGATAAAAAGACCGGTGAGTTGACGTATTCGAAGCGTACTAAATACGGTTTGATCAGCGTGATCATTCATGAAGTTGGTCATAACTATTTCCCGATGATCGTTAATTCTGATGAACGTCAATGGACATGGATGGATGAAGGTTTGAATTCCTTCGTGCAAAGTTTGGCAGAGCAAGCTTGGGAAGAAAATTATCCAGGCACACGCGGCGAACCACGTGGCATCGTTGATTACATGAAGAGCCAAAACCAAGTGCCTATCATGACCAATTCAGAATCCATTCTGCAGTTTGGTCCAAATGCCTATGCGAAACCAGCGGCTGGCTTGCACATTTTGCGTGAGACGATTTTAGGTCGTGAATTGTTTGATTTTGCTTTTAAAGAATACTCACAACGCTGGAAATTTAAACGCCCGACACCAGCCGATTTCTTCCGCACGATGGAAGATGCTTCAGGTACCGATCTTGATTGGTTCTGGCGCGGTTGGTTCTACACAACGGATCCAGTTGATATCAGTATCGACGGTATCGTTGAATACACGATGTCTACTAAAGATCCAGAAGTCGAAAAAGCATGGCGTCGTGCGCAGTTTGCCTCGCAGCCAATCTCGACCTCAAATCAAGCAGACAAAGGTAAATTGGAACGTCGTTTAGATTCACATCCTGAACTCAAAGACTTCTACAATCAATACGATGACTTCACGGTCACGAACAAAGACCGCAATACCTATAACGATCTGATGAAGAGCTTGGAAGCAGATGAAAAAGCAATGCTAAAGTCTGGCAAGCACTTCTACCTGGTGGACTTCTCTAACGTAGGTGGTTTGGTCATGCCTTTGATTTTGGAAATCCAATTGCAAAGCGGTAAAAAAGTAGTGCAACGTATCCCAGCTGAAGTATGGCGTTATAACTCCAAGAAATTCACTAAGCTGATCGTCACGGATGAGCCTATGGTGAGCTTGACGCAAGATCCATTTTTGGAAACTGCTGACATCGACACCAACAACAATTCTTGGCCACGTAAGATCACGCAATCACGTTTGGAATTATTCAAAATGAATATGCCACCAAGCGACATGATGATGGATTTCAAAACACCATTAAAGACGGATGCAAAACCAGAAGCCAAAGAAGATGCGAAAGAAGCGACTAAACCAGTGGTTGAGGTAGCTAAAGATGCAGCTAAAGACACGGCCAAGGAAGTAAAACCAGGAGCTAGTCCAGCAACCAAGCCTGCAACTAAGGCCGCAGCTAAACCTGTAAAAGAAGTAAAGTAATCGAGTCCTGATGAGCACATTTAACTTTATAAAGTTGTTCAAAGTTAGCTTGGCTAGCGCACTGATTTGTATCAGTGCGCTAGCGCATGCTCATCGGTTTCATGCTGGTATCACTGATATCAGCATGAATCCGAATACGGGCAATACTGAGATCATCCATACTTTTATGGCACATGATGTCGAAGCATTATTAGAGAATTTATACCAACGTCAGTTTGATTTAAGCGATCCAGAAGACGTACAAGTTCTGCAGCGTTATATAGAGCAGCAATTTATTCTGAGCAGCAATGAACAACGACTGCCGCTAAAGTGGATTGGCCTTAAAGTAGATCCCAATTCGGTCATCATATTTCAAGAAATCGAAAAACAATTTTTACCCGATCAAATTGCTATCCGTCAGGCGGTACTCACCGATTTCTTAGCGGATCAAGTCAATACTGTGAATATTACAAAAAATGGCAGCACACAAAGTCTGACATTTACGCGTAGCAAACGCGAAAATAAAATTCCTTAATACCTACATTAAAATTCATCGTCACTGGCCTTAATTTCCCTATCTGAGACGATGGATGCACCTCCTGTATTACTTTCGTTAGCAAGCATAGCAAATTATGAAACAAAAAAAACTAGCCCATCTGATTGCCACTATCTTAGCAACACCTTTAGTGTCCATACTACCCAATCTGGCTTGCGCCGATGATTCCGTGTTACACCGAGTATTGCTTGATGGCAGCCGAGCCAGCCAATTAGGTTTAACCGATGCCGCGAATGCAGGTATGGTTGGACAAAAAAAGCTAGAAGCGATGACGACTTATCGTCCAGGTGAATTACTCGAAGCCATTCCTGGCGTGATTGTCAGTCAACACAGTGGCGAAGGCAAGGCGAATCAGTTCTATCTACGCGGTTTTAATCTCGATCATGGTACCGACTTACGCACGACCTTAGACGATATGCCCGTCAACCAACGCAGCCACGCGCATGGCCAAGGCTGGACCGATTTAAATTTTTTGATTCCAGAATTAGCGGCACGTATGGATTATAAAAAAGGTCCTTACTCTTCTACTACAGGCGATTTTTCTTCTGCAGGTAGTGCCGCGATTACTTACGCCAGCCGCTTATCACGCAACATCGCGAGCGTCACTTTAGGTGAAAATAATTTCGCACGGACATTACTTGCAGGATCGCCTGATGTTGCAAGTGGCAGCTTTTTGTATGCTTTGGAATTGATGCGCAACGATGGGCCATTTACTCGCCCGGATGATTTTAAAAAAGTGAATGCGGTAATGCGTTACAGCGAAGGTTTCGCCAACAATGGTTTTAATTTGACCGCCATGTTATACCGTGGCAGCTGGAATTCTACCGATCAAATTCCTCAGCGTGCATTACAAGACGGCACGCTCAGCAATCGCCTAGACACCATAGACAAAACAGACGGTGGCGCAGCACATCGGTACAGCTTATCTGGCGTTTGGCGCCGCACAGAGTCCGACGACGCAAGTAAAGTCAGCGCCTATCTGATACGAAATCAATTAGATCTGTTCTCCAATTTCACTTACTTCATGGATGACCCTATCAACGGCGACCAATTCAGTCAACCAGATCGACGTGTCACGGGCGGCATCAATGCCAGCCACACTTGGCATACGCACTTTCAAGGCAAAAATACCGATATCACTTTAGGTAGCCAGCTACAGAACGATAACATTTTTAACGGTCTGAACAAGACACGGGCGCGCCAAACACTCTCAACGGTGCGTCAAGATCACATTACAGAAACTAGTCTAGGCGTGTACCTCGACGCCAGCACACGTTGGACCGACTTCTTCCGCACTAATTTTGGACTACGTCATGATGCTTACCAATTTAAAGTGAACGGCGACCGTAAGGAAAACTCCGGAAAAGCCAGTGATCAACTCTGGAGTCCAAGCGCAAGTTTGGTTTTCGGCCCTTGGCAGAAAACTGAGTTTTACATCAATCTCGGTAACGGTTTTCACAGCAATGATGCACGCGCGACTTTAACCACGGTTGATCCTCAAAGCTTAGAGGCTACGGCAAAGTCCCCAGGTCTGGTGCGTTCACGTGGTATGGAACTCGGTATGCGTAGTGAGTTCATCACTAAGCTACAATCTTCATTCGCGCTTTATCGACTCGACTTTGATTCGGAACTTAGCTTCGTCGGCGATGCAGGCACCACCGAAGCCGGACGCCCCAGCCGTCGCTATGGCATAGAAATGTCACATAATTATCAAGCGACTGAATGGCTCTCCATTGATTTGGACGCTGCCTACGCCAAAGCACGTTCGCGCGATTTTGATACTGCTGGTTCTTATGTCGTCGGTGCAGTTGAAGGTGTGGCACAACTGTCAGCTAATTTTGAGAAATTAGGCAACTGGTCTGGCGCACTACGTTTACGCTATTTCGGACCACGCGCTCTGATCGAAGATAACTCAGTACGATCTCGCCCAAGCGCCACGATAAACGGTCGCATCAGTTACAAATTTAGCCCTACTTTAAAACTGGAGTTGGAAGGATTTAATCTCAGTAATCGCAAAGATTCAGCCATCGACTATTACTACGCCTCACAACTGAAAGGCGAGACCGCGCCGAAAGAAGATATCCATTTTCATCCGCTGGAACCACGCTCATTCCGGGTGATGATGGTGAAGTCTTTTTAAAGTCGTAGGTGCGCCATGCGCACCGCCTCGATTGACGATAGCAAAGACACCTTAAGCTAAAACTACCATTTAGCTTAAGCTCAACACATTTAACAATTGGCATTTCTGATAGTGTTATGATCACAGCACTGTGATCCACTCGCCTTTTTATCAGGAAAACGCCATGAATAAGCCGCTCAAAATTCTTGTTATTGCCCTATCAGCTATCGTACTGATAATTGGTCTAGGCATTGCCTATCTGAGTTTTGTCTTCGATCCGAATCAGTTCAAATCTCAGATGATTGAACTAGTCAAAGAGAAGAAACACCGGACACTCGTCATCGATGGCAATATTCAACTCAATTTTTTTCCTAAACTTGGCGTGAGTCTGGAAAAAATTCGTCTTTCCGAATTTGAATCGCCGACACAATTTGCCAATCTGGACAAAGCACAGGTCTCACTGGCATTGATGCCGCTATTCCAAAAACAAATCGTAGTGGATAAAGTCTCCTTACATGGTTTGCAGCTGCGTTATCAACGTGATGCCCAAGGTAAATCAAACATCGATGATTTGCTGACGAAAGACCCGTCTGAAAGTCAGGAGAAAACAGAATCTAGCAACACCAAGCAAATGCGTTTCGACATCGAAGGCATCGATATCGCCAACTCACAATTCGAGATTGACGATCAAAAAGCGGCGTTGAAAGGCAGCATCAAAGATTTGAATCTGAGTACAGGGAAAATCGGCGACAAGAAAAAAACGCCCGTAAAGTTCAGCGCAGTATTTAACTTTCAGCAGCCAAAAGCAGAAGCCAAAATCGATCTGAACACGCAGCTCAGTTTTGATATGGCACAAAAGAGTCTAGAGCTGCAAGATTTCAAAACGCAAATCGCAGGCAAGCTAGGCAACGATACGGTAGAAGTACTTCTAGAAACAGCAGCCATGAACTGGCAACCTGATCTTAGTAAAAGCGAACAAATAAAACTCAATACAAAACTCAAAGGCGCACAGGAAGTCGGCGCCAATATCGTGCTGAATAAATTTTCGCTCAAGGAAAAGCAACTCAGCATCGCTGAGGTACAACTGCAGGCAGAGAGTAAAGAAGGTGGCGCGTCTAAGCAGTTAGAGTTGAAATCGCCTGTTTCTATGGATCTGAACACGCAGTTATTAAAACTGTCGCAACTAGCGATGCAAATCAAAATTAACGATCCTAAACTAGCACAAACTGCGATAGCAATTCCAATCACAGGCCACGCTTCGGTCAACCTGAAAGAGAAAATTGTAGACAGCATGTTGGATGCAAAATTTGACGAGACGCAATTGCACACGTCTTTGCAAATACAGAATTTTTCTGCGCCTGCGATCAATTTCAAAGTCGACATCGACAAACTCAATCTGGATCGTTATATAAAGACGGCGGCAGAACCTGCAAAAACAACAGAAAGTAAAGAAGAAGACTTAAATCTAAACGGACTCAAGGCTCTCAATTTAAATGGCGTCATACGGATAGGTGCTTTGCAAGTCAAAAACCTGCATATCAATCAAGTCAATCTCCCCATCAAAGCAGCGCAAGGGGAAATCAGTATGAATGGTTTGCAAGCACAACTGTATCAAGGTGAAGTCGCAGGTAATATTCGTTTTGACGTGGATGGGAATCGCTTACAGCTACAGCAAAAATTGAGCAATATCCAGATCAATCCTCTGCTGATGGATTTTATGAATAAAGATATTGTTGAAGGCCGCGGCACATTGAATGTACAGATCAATACCCATGGGATACGCGTATCGCAATTCAAAGAAAACCTCAACGGCACGATCAGCACACAGTTACTCGATGGTGCAGTCAAAGGTATTAACCTAGCAAAATCCTTGCGCGATTTTAAAGCCAAGATTCTAAACAAAACAGATCAACAACAAAGCGCCAACAAAAATGAGAAAACCGATTTCTCTGCCCTGTCTGCCTCGATTAATTTTGTCGACGGTGTAGGTAACAGCGATGATCTGGATATGAAGTCGCCGTTCTTACGCGTTGGTGGCAAAGGCCAAGTCAATTTACGCAGTAACAGCCTCGATTACACCGCTCGCGCTACGATCGTCAATACATCAACAGGGCAAGATGGCGCTGATTTATCGCAACTAAAGGACTTAACAATTCCCGTACGCATCAGCGGCCCATTCGACAAACTCGGCTACCAAATCCAATTCGCACAAATCGGCAGTGAAGCTTTAAAGAATGCCTTCAAGGCAAAAACAGCGCCCGTCATTGAAGAAAAGAAAAAGGAATTGAAAGAGAAAGTGAATGAACAGCTTAAGGATAAATTGAAGGGTTTGTTTGGAAATTAAGCAAACCAGAGTAAGAGTTCAGCTAGACCTTCCATTGAACTCGGGATCAATATTAGAACTAGTATGAATAATTAGATCTAGCCAAGCCAATCACTCGAAGTATGCCAAGCAAGATCACGCTTTTAAACAATTCCAGTCATAGCGACAGACCGAAAAGGGCTTAAACACCTTCATGTTTAAGCCCTTTTTTAGTTCATACTAAATATCTCTTCAATTAGAAGTTATAACGTGCTGAAAGACGCAAGTAACGCGGTGTTTGCCGCGAAGTTGGCAATTGATAATTTTTAGCAATACGAGTCGATTCTGTGCGACTAAAATCGCGCACTTCATTCCACTCTGTTGTTGTACGGGTATCAAACAAGTTGACCAATGAGAATTGGACAGTCAAAGTTCCTGGGCCAATTTTTTGATTGTAATTAGCCGACAAATCAAGTTGCTTCGTCCATGGCATTCTTGGACCCGTTCCCCGATTATTCAATACGGAAACACCCTGATCGTTCAAGCAATAGTAACTAGATGGACTATTATAGTGACCAGCACCGCGATCAATTTTTCCAGTTGAGTCGTAAAAATCAGACGATGTTTTTGGCACAAAACCAATGCAACTTGTTGGTCGTCCAGAAGTGACGAACGAGTTAAAACCAAATGTCCAAGTGTCGTTTAATTTGAAGTGCCCATAAAATTTAACTTGATGACGGCGATCATTTGGCAGAAATCCATCAGAGCCATCCGCTAACGCAGAGAAATCGAAATCTTGCGTAATACCTGCATCCGCTTGGTTTAAGTTAGATTGAACATAGCCCTCGCCCGTCCCCCTGCTTTTTGACCAAACATAGGAGCCACCAACAGCCCAAACACCGTCAAATGGGCGGTCTAATGAGAACTCTAAAGCATCGTATAGTCGAGTGTACTTTGGCAAACCTATGACACTAGAAGGAATAGTAGTCTGCACTAATTTGCCATCTCCATTCACATCTAATTTGAGAGTGAGATCACTACCTGGATTCAATAAGACACATTCTGGCAGGTTCGCGCTTTTGAAATTAGGATAACCATTGGCACGCAAATGCTTGACGATTGGTCACTCTGAACAATAATCATCCATTCCCGAATTCAAGCGTCGATTCGTATACTTGAGTCCACCGGATAGATTTTTTGCGACCGCATGCTGAATCCCTAAAATAAACTCATCTTGATTCATCGGTTTCAAATTAGGATCCACGATACTGCCAGGATTTGGGTACGTAGGTAGACCAGACGTGACTTTATTACCGATCGGCACTAAGCCACCTGGTACACCATTTTTAGGATCCTTTGAAGTGAATGTAGCAAATTCGGTTTCACTGTAAGAGATTTGGGTTCCGCGATAATTCGTATTTGCAGCGACAGGAATGTAGTAACGACCTGCATTCCCATACAATTTAGTCGTCGCATCTCCGTTGACATTCCAAGCGAAACCAAGACGTGGCGCGAGCAAGTTTTTCTTCTCGATGAATGGTGTGCCGGCGGCATTTTTATTCACGAATGATTCCCAGCGCAAGCCACCATATAGCACTAAATTGCGCATGGCTTGCCATTTATCTTCGATATATTTTGCATCATTCACCACCTGATATACACCTGAAGTACTATAGCCAAGCGAGGTTCTCACATATTCACCGCCCGGAGCTACGGCATTCTTCACCAAGTTCACCTCGCCTGTTTTGGAAACTAAATAGGCATAAGTTCTACCAGCTGAGTTATTGCGAGATCCAGCAATACCCGATTTCCAATCTTGCAAATCCACACCGGCAGTAATTCGATGGTTGCCGATGGTGTATTCCAGATCTAATCGGTTACTGCGCCGCTTATCAAAGTTTTCTTCTACAGCATCTCTCGCTGCAACAGCAGGCAATACATAGCAACCGGGATAGGTCACTTTATTCGTAATGTCAGTGGCTGTCACATAAGGACACGGCGCATTCGGTTCGTAGGTACGTGTTGCTGAAGCGCCTTTTGTCAATCCTGTGTACGCATTTGTCGCACCAGTCAAGAACGAAACCGATAAATCATCCGTGAGATAGCCAGTGTATTTACCGATGAAAATATTCGCTAAGTTTTTGTTTGAACTAATCAATGGGTCACCAAAATGAACTAATGCATATTCTTGTGGATAAGGTCTTGGTATCCAAGAGAAACTATGGCTTTTTGAATGATTTGTAATTGCAGTCAATTCAAACCGATGATCACCATTGGGGACGAAATCTAGTTTAAGCATGCCGTTAGGACGTCCTGATTCGGATGCAGAACTTGAAGTACGACCAAAGCTATCCGAGAATGAATTAGTACTCGTCACCATACCCCAAACAAATAGTTTGTCCTTAATGATAGGTCCACCCAGATTCGCATTCACCTCGGTCGTACTAGATGTGTTGCCTCGAGAAAATAAATACCAAGTACTTGGCGTCTCTTTGCTTCGAATATCGGTAGGCTTCGCACTGAAGGAATCTGGCGAATAAATAACACCAACGCCGCCCTTCCATGTATTTGAACCACGTTTCGAAGTCAAACCGATCACACCACCTAATGAACGTCCGTATTCGGCACCGTATCCGCCAGTCTTAATTTGTTGCTGCTCAATCGCGTCGAATGGGAGATTAGCAAAAGAAAGCAAAGTTCTCACATTAGTGACATCCATGCCATTGATAAAGTAGGCATTCTCAGCGATAGAGGCGCCACCAAACGACGGCAAATTTGCTAAGCCAGAATCACCCTGCACTGTTCCTGGTGCCAACATGGCGACAGCGGTCGCGCTTCGAGGAATAGGCATGGATTGAATTTCAGCTTGCGTAAATACCGTATTGGATTCAACACTGGAAACATCAATTGTTTGACGAGTACGCGATCCCGTGACGACAACGCTCGTTGACGGCAACAAGGAGACTTCTGTGCCCGAGCCAATAACAACTTCAATTTCCTGGGCAACACCGCCGGAAAGAATTTTATATTTACCTGGACTGACCTTCGCGATTCGGAAAGTTCCATCGGGATTGGCGTCAATTAATCGGTTAGATCCATTATCCAAGCTGGTGATCGTAATTTTTGCATTGGCTGTTGCGCGCCCAAAAATCGAACCGTCTGAGCTTTGCGCCATTGCTGCTGTCGCAAAACACATACCAATAGCCAAGGCGATTGCAGACCGTCTTACGAAAGCTGTTTGTTTGTATTTGTTTATCATTGTCATCCTTTGTTATGTTTTTATAAATTCCATATGTAAAAACATATCTACATATATGGAGCAAATATACTAAACAGCTAAAAAAGGATGGGCAAGTAAAAGTCTTTATTTACAGGCTATTTTTAAAGACAAAACGGGATGTCACTCTTTTATACAACAAGTAAATTTGAATGATATTAAATTATTTTTAATGAAGGCTTTTTTGTACGATTTAAATGAAACTTTTCTGACCTTTTGTTGTCATCGTCAGACTCAGGAAAGTGATATCAAGAAGAAACAAAAAAACCTTTACTGGTCTCGAAGGCTGGTCAATAGCATTTCAATTGATCAACTTATAAATCAAATTGGAAAAAGTAACCAAAGATGCAGGATTTGTCCGTTCTTGAGTTTAGATCATTGCTCACGCAATTGATTAATGAACTCAAGTAAGGGGATAGTCGCTGGCAACAAAGGCTCAACCGCCACCGTCCCCTGCCAAGCGAACGCCTGACCTTCTAAGCTTTGCGGTTCACCAGACCATACCCGTGAAATATAAAAATGTAAGCGTACATGAGCATGCGGATAAATATGCTCAACTCCGCACCAAGGCTCGGCGCTGATGATTTTTACGCCTAGTTCTTCCATGAATTCGCGTTTGAGCGCATCCAGAATCGCTTCGCCCTCTTCGACTTTGCCGCCGGGGAATTCCCAATAGCCAGCGTACGGTTTTCCTTCAGGTCGCTGTCCTAATAAGACATCGCCATTGGCTTTCATCAAAATGCCGACGGCGACATTGATAGGGCTTGCGCTCATAGTTTTATTTTTCTTAGGTTGGAAGAAAAAAAGGGAGAAATTTAGTTATTACGACCAGCATAATCGCGTGCAAACTGCCATGCCACGCGACCTGAACGCGAGCCGCGTTGCAAAGCCCAGCGCAAAGCATCGGCGCGGGCTTCGCTGATCTGTTCTGGCGTACAGGAATAGCTTGCCAACCAATGTGCGACGATGTCGAGATAATCGTCTTGCTTGAAAGGATAAAACGAGACCCACAGGCCGAAGCGCTCTGATAAAGAAATCTTTTCTTCTACCGTCTCACCCGGATGTAAATCGCCATCTTCATCGTGGGTATAACTCGCGTTATCCGACATGCGCTCTGGCATTAAGTGACGACGATTCGAAGTCGCATAAATCAAGACATTGTCGGATTGTGCAGCGATGCTGCCATCTAAAGCGACTTTCAATGCTTTGTAACCTGCTTCACCTTCTTCAAACGACAGGTCGTCGCAGAAGAGAATAAATTTTTCAGGACGGTCCGCGATCAAATCGATGATGTCGGGCAGATCTGTCATGTCGGCTTTGTCCACTTCAATCAAACGCAAACCCTGATCAGCAAATTGATTTAAGCATGCCTTAATTAAAGACGATTTACCCGTGCCACGCGCGCCTGTTAGCAGCACGTTGTTAGCTGGCTTGCCCTGCACGAATTGCAAAGTGTTCTGTTCAATTGCTTGCTTTTGCGGGGCTATGTGTTGCAGATCGTTTAGCATCAGCGCGCTACGGTGTTTGACGATTTGCAGATAGCCGTGACCGCTACGATCACCACGCTTACGCCAACGCATCGCGGTAGCCAGACGCCAATCAGGTGTTGGCATCGATGGTGGAAAATACGCTTCCAAGCGACTTAACAGTTGCTCAGCGCGGGTTAAAAACTGATCGAGTTGTGACATATGGAGAAAGAGAATTTAGATCGACTAATCACTAGCGGAGAAAACAGGTTTGGGATTTGATGTCTTAAGATTTTGATGCAAAAAAAATGGAACCCATCCCCACCCTAGCCCTCCCCTTGAAAGGGAGGGAACCTGATACTTATACGATTTTCATTTTAAGTTAGTGCCTATGGGAGCAAGTCCGGCATGACCTTAAGAAGTTTTAGTTTTGCCCAAAGAATCGTCGCTTCATTGCGCCAAAACAATCACAAATTAGGAACGATAATCAGCGTTAATCGACACATACTCGTGCGACAAATCACACGTCCACACGGTCGTGCGAGCTATACCACGTGCCAGTTTGACGCGTATCGTAATTTCACTTTGTTTCATCACACGTTGACCGTCGGCTTCTTGATAATCAGGGTTACGTCCGCCGTTTCTTGCGACCCACACATCATCGAGATAAAGATTTAATTTGCCGACTTCGAGATCGTTGACGCCTGCATAACCAATCGCCGCCAAGATACGTCCCAGATTAGGATCGGATGCAAAGAACGCCGTTTTGACCAAAGGTGAATGCGCAATGGAGTACGCAATCTTACGGCACTCTTCTACGTCACGCCCTTCCTCTACAACGACACTAATAAACTTAGTCGCACCTTCGCCATCACGGATAATCATGTGCGCCAGTTTCTGCGACAAAGCAATCACCGCATCCGCTAGGGCTTTGTATTCTGGCGAATCAATTTCATTAATTTCCAATGCCGACACGCCTGTCGCGATCAGCATGAAGGAGTCATTAGTGGAAGTATCGCCGTCTATCGTAATGCAATTAAAGGATTGATCCGCCGCTTGTTTGACCAGATGATCGAGCACAGTTTGCGACACTTTCGCATCCATTGCCAAGTAACCGAGCATAGTTGCCATATTCGGCTTGATCATGCCAGCGCCCTTGCTAATACCCGTCATCGTCACAGGTATCCCATTAATCACCACCACGCTAGACGCCGCTTTCGGCTGAGTATCGGTAGTCATGATCGCTTCTGCGGCAGCGAACCAATTGTCCTCGTTCAAACTAGCAATCGCGGCAGGCATACCCGCGATCAGACGATCAACAGGTAACTGCTCCAAAATTACACCCGTAGAGAATGGCAAAATTTGGGCGGCCTCGCAGCCCAGATATTCTGCCAAGGCAGCGCAAGTCGCATTCGCAGCGGCTAAGCCCGCATCACCAGTTCCGGCATTCGCATTACCCGTATTGACGACCAAAGCACGAATAGGATCCAGTGCCATGTGCGGGCTTTCCAGATGCGCTTTACAGACTTGTACTGGCGCAGCACAAAAACGATTGGTCGTAAACACACCTGCTACCGTAGCGCTCGATGCTAACTTCATCACCAGCACATCTTTACGATTGGCTTTGCGTATGCCTGCTTGTGCGTAACCCAATTCGATACCTTTGACAGGTTTCAGATCAGCGGCGAGTGGGATAGGTGAATTAACGGCCATAGTTTGCATCCTAGATTGAAAATTAAGCCGTTATTGTAGGATATTTTTTGAATAATTTTGTTTAGGAAACATAAATTCCTAATAATTCCGGAAGATTGCGGCAGATGCATACTAAAAACACATTAACAACTTGGTTGATAGACATCACTTAATCCTAAAAACCTTCGTAGGTGAGGAAGAATTTGCCAAAGAGATGGCTAGCCGTGTGGTGGAGTCCTTTTTTGTCGACGCTGAACAAGCACTTATAAGACGCCTAGAGTTACAGTGATTAGAAACGCCATAAAAACTAAGCGACGTTTTTTCATATTTAGAAATCAAGTTTCTTGCTATGAAAGTCATATTTTGAGCTTGTGCTTGATGCTCAAGAATTATAGTCCCGCGATGTAATCAAGTTTTAACGCATCTTCAGCATCTATCAGCGAGCGTATAATCAACGCTTGACTGTCATTTGACATCAAGGTTTCCCTAAGCCCTGTGAGAGCGCAAGTAGAATCGCCGACCGTGTGAGTGCTTCCTGCTCCTCGCGACTAATAGTTGCCGTACCATCAAACAGCTGATGGCCGTAACGGCCGAACTGCGAGTGATTCCCGCCCACAATCTCCACCCACTTGGTGTGCGGCGGAAGCAGCCTTCGATTCGCTAGTACTCGATCTGGAGGTGCGATCCCGTCGTTCGAGGCGTAGATTTTCGTGACCGGAATCGTAAGGAACGATAGATCATTCTCCTTCGGATGTGTCGTCGCAACCAGCACCATCGCGGCAAGGGAACTTGAGGCGGAACCTGCCATTCGTGCTGCCAACGCACCTCCAAGTGAGTGTCCTGCAATCACCCAACGCGTCACTTCGGGATGGGCCGCAATCACCCCACGCGCCCTATCCACAGTAATCTGCTTGTGCGATTCGAGTGGAGCAAAACGGTAGGGCAGCTTAACTACAAAAACCGCAAACCCCTTCTCAGCGACTGGCCGAAGCAAGGGCGCATAAGCCTCAGCGGCAATTCCCGAGCCACAGATGAAGATCAGACCAATCTGACCTGGCGAAACAGGTAGAAAAGTCAAACCCGTCGATTCGTTCAAAACCGAAACCGCTTGATTGCTTTTTAGCGTGCCCTCATCGACACCACGAGTGCGAACTGAGTTAGCCAACCACGTCATTGCAAAAACCGCCCACAGTACAAACACAACGCGAAGCCATCGATTGAAAATCCATCGCTTTCGTTCAGTCTTCTTGGTCGAATCCGTCACGGTGGCCTCCGATGTCTAACTTGGAGCTAAGGGGCTGCGCGAGGGTTTATTCGCGCATTCCCGCTTGAGCGTAGGGTTAGAGGGCAATTTAGTCATGCTGTCCACATATGCTTGAGTGCCAAGCCGCCACAGAATGCAAAAATTCCTACGCTATACAATACGAGGCACGTCTTCGGCACTTTATCAAAATCAATCAGAGCGCCTGCTGATTGTGAAAATGACTTAGGATTCAGTAAGACGCCCAAGCCAACAAGGACACCTCCTCCAGCTTGAAGCATTTCACTGGGCGATGACGCAAAAATTATTAAGGGTGACCCGCTGACCAATATGAGAATCAAGAGAAATCCGGCACCCACTCGTTGACCTGTTGAAAGATTACGCCACCCGAACATATTGCCCTCTAAATAGATTTATGCGAAACGATGACGCAAACACATTAACTTGTCGCATAACACTTTTCATAAAATCTCTCCAAAGCTTGATGAATACTCACTTTACACGAAACACCAACGGTTTTGACAATACTAAAATTCTACAAAAAGCGTCACGAACTAATGTGATGATTCTATCAAGCTGACTCTACGAGTCAAGAAAACAATTTATTTGGGAATGTTGGCAGCGACGGCAATCTGAATGAATACCATGTGCAAAGAAGAGTTTGAGACTAACGAAGAAAACAGACTTCAAATCAACACACAACAAATAAAAATCCACTGTGTGTTGATCCAAGATTTAAGACCTAAATCGCATTACCAGTGATAGGACCTTTACCACTATATTTATCCAGTGCCAGATAAATGACCGGCGTGATAAACAAAGTAATCGCTTGGGAGAAGATCAAACCACCGACGACCGCCAAGCCCAGAGGTTGGCGTAGTTCAGCGCCAGCGCCTAAGCCTAAAGCAATCGGTAAGGCACCGACCAGCGCCGCTAAGGTGGTCATCATGATCGGACGGAAACGCTCGATACAGGCTTCGCGTATCGCTTCTGGTGGTGACATGCCTCGATGGCGTTGTGCGTCGAGTGCGAAGTCAATCATCATGATGGCGTTCTTCTTCACGATACCGATTAAGAGCAAGATACCAATGGTCGCAATCAGCGTTAAGTCTTTGCCGAATAATTCCAACATCAGCAATGCGCCGACTGCGGCTGACGGTAAGCCAGCCAAGATCGTAATCGGGTGGATGAAGCTCTCGTACAAAACACCGAGCAGTACATAAATCACCAGCAGTGCCGAGATAATCAAGATCAATTGACCGGATTGAGAATCTTTAAACACCGCAGCATCGCCACCGTAGGATGTGATCACTGACGAAGGCAATTTGATCTCGTCCTTAAACTTATCAATCTTATTCGTTGCATCGCCCAAAGGCATATCTGGTGCCAAATTGAAAGATACCGTGACCGCTTGCAACTGACCTACGTGATTAATTGCAGTGGGGCCGACTGTACGTTTGACAGTAGCAAAACTGGACATCGGTACCAGATTGCCAGCATTGCTGCGTACATAGATTGCACCAATCGCGGCCTCATCTTTCTTGTCTTTAGGCCCGACTTCTAACACTACCGCGTAACTATCGACGCTGGTAAATAAAGTCGCTATCTGACGTTCACCAAAGGCGCTGTATAGCGCAGCACGAATCGCATCCATGCCGACGCCTAAGGAGTTAGCTCGGTCGCGATCAATTTCTATTGACGCTTGCAGGCCTTTTAATTGAGAGTCGGTCGTCACATCTTTAAAGCCAGGATCAGCGCGCATCTTGTCTTGCATTTTGAACGCCCAGCTACTAAGTTCGCTCGCATTCACGCTTTGCATAATGAACTGATATTGACTTTTGCTTGGACGACCGCCGAGTTGTAAGTTTTGCGTTGGGCGCAAGAACACCGTAATTCCCGGCACGGCTTTTAATTTATTGCGCAAGCCTTCGACTACTTCTTTCATCGGTTTACGTTGATCACGCGGTTTGAGGTTGATAAATCCTCGTCCCGTATTTTGTGAACCACCGCCACCGTGAAATGAAGATACCGTTAAGACGTTAGGATCTTCGCGCAAAATTTTTGCCACTCTTTCCTGCAAAATCACCATCGCCGGAAACGACGTATCTTCTGCCGCCTCGGTAGAGACGTTGATCTGACCTACATCTTCTTCGGGAAAAAAGCCTTTTGGAATCGCATTGAATAAATAAGCAGTGGCAACAAACGTCAGAAAAGCCACAAACAAAACGAACTTACGGTGCGCTAAGGCCAAGTCCAGTCCAGTCGTGTAAGTACGTAAAGAAGCATTAAACCCACGTTCAAAACTACGGGTCAGTGCGCCCATCCATTTTGATGGTGGTAAATGCTCGCTCTCTGCTTTCAAGAAACGACTTGCTAACATCGGCACCAGCGTCAAAGACACAAAAGCCGACACCACAATCGCCAAGCTCACCACCACCGCAAACTCATGAAATAATTGACCGATCACCCCAGGCATAAAAAAGATAGGGATAAAGACGGCAATTAAAGAGGTTGAAATAGAAATGATCGTAAAACCAACTTCGCGAGATCCTTTGAGCGCCGCCTCAAATGGGGTTTCGCCTTTTTCTATGTGACGGATAATATTTTCCAACATCACAATCGCGTCATCAACGACCAAGCCGACCGCTAGGGTAATCCCCAGCAAGGAAATATTATTTAGGGTGTAATCGAACGCCCACAGCAAACAAACGGCACCAATCAGTGACACCGGCAAAGACAAAGCGGGAATAATGGTCGCCACCATATGACGCAAAAACAAAAAGATAACGACGATCACCAAGAAAATCGTCAGTAGCAGAGTGAGATTAACATCATGCAAGGAGTCGCGCACCGAGACGGATCTGTCATTCGCCAAAGTGATATTGACCGAAGCAGGCAACTGCGCCTTAAATCCTGGGATGGCGGCTTTGATCGAATCGACCACCTTCACGGTGTTGGCATCGGTTTGGCGTTGAATCGCCAACATAATCGCTGGTTCACCGTTAAAATTACCCACCGATTTGACAGTCTCATAGCTGTCTTCGACACTGGCGACGTCACGCAAGCGCACGACTTGTCCGCCTTTATTACTAATGATGATATTGGAAAATTCTGCCGCGTTTTGTAATTGTTTGTTGGCGACGATGGTTAAGGTTTGCTTGTCACCATCCAAAGTACCTACAGGGGCAATCGAATTGGCAGCGCGAATACTGGTGGTGATTTCATCAAAGCCTATATTGCGCGTTGCCAATGCACCCGGATCAACCCGAATCCGCACCGCATAACGCCGAATACCAAAAATGTTGATTTGCGCAACACCCGCTAAAGTCGACAGATTGGGCGAGATCAGATGTTCAGCATAGCTTGTGAGTTCCGCCAAACTCAAGGAAGGCGATGTCAGCGCTAGTATCAAGACCGCAGAATCGGCAGGATTCACTTTGCGATACGAAGGCAACGACGTCATCTCAATCGGCAATGATCGTTGTGCGCGCAACAAGGCAGCTTGCACATCGACAGCTGCATCGTCGACGTTGCGGCTAGCATCAAATTCTAGCGTCAGGGAAGTCGAACCCAAAGTGCTGCTAGAACTGATCGTGGCTAAACCGGGGATGGTCGAAAATTGCTTTTCTAAAGGCAGCGCGACTGAGGTCGCCATAGTCTCGGGACTGGCACCTGGCAGACCGGCACCGACACTAATGACGGGCGTGTTATAACTCGGCAACGCCGCAATCGGAATCATGCGATACGCCAAGATGCCCGCGACCACGATAGAAATATTCAGCAATATCGTCATCACAGGACGACGAATAAATAACTCTGATAAGTTCATGATGCACTCGCTGCAGAAGCCGCACTCGCCGCAGAAGGCGATGGCTTTGGAGCCGGAGTTGCTGGCGAACTAGCGGCAGATGCAGCTGGAATAGTCGTGCCTTCAGCAGATTTCTTCTCGCCGCCCTCATCTTTGGCTCCGCCTTTGCCTTTACTATCACCTTCAACACGTTCTTTCACTGGCACGCCTGGACGTAAATTCTGCTTACCTTCCAGTACGACTTTCGTACCTGATTCCAAACCCGTCACAATTGCATCATTTTCAAAACTATATTGGACTTGGACTTTCTTTTGTTCCGCTTTGCCTTCGGCATCAACCACAAAGACAGTGACTGCGTTCACGCCCATCACCAGCGCATCACGCGGGATCACAATGGCATCTTTTAAAGTGAGTACGCTCAAATCCACATTGGCATACGCACCCGGCCACAGTTTCATTTCTTTATTGTCGAACACCGCTTTGACTTTGACCGTTCCAGAGACAGGATCGACCGCATTATCGATAAACTGCAATTTACCTTTAAAGTTCGCTTTATTGTCCGGCAAACTGGCATTGGCAACGCTATCACCGCGCTTCATACTATCTAAAGCGTCAGGTAAATTCCTTTGCGGCAGTGGAAACGTAATCGCAATCGGATCCATTTGCGTAATCGTCACCAAAGCAGCACCGGAGGTACTCGGCTGCACTAGCGAACCTGGAAATACATTAATCAAACCTGTGCGACCACTGACAGGTGCAACAATTCGGCTATATCCCAAACTCACCTTGGCCGCAGCTAGCGCAGCTTTGGCGCCATCCACGACGGCTTGTTGGGCTTTTACGATGGTTTGCGCGGCATCAACCACACTTTGCGATTGGAATTTTTTTTCAAAGAGTTCTTTGCTGCGTGCGAGCTGACGCTGATTCTCCGCTAGGCTGGCGAGTTCTTTGTCTAACTGCGCTTGGGCTTTGCTGACGTTCACCGTATCTGTGCGGTTATCCAAGGTAAATAACAAATCGCCAGCACGGACAAACTGACCTTCTTTAATATGTACGCGCTCAATCACACTACTCACTTGTGGCCGCACATCGACGATATTGAGTGAAGAAACGACCCCATTCGCTTTTAAACGAACTTCATAATCCCGCTTTTGTGCCAGCACTGTATTCACCGTGACTGGGCGATTCTTATCCCCTTTGCCACCAATGGTTTGACCCGCCACCAATTCGGTACTCTCGGACCCACTCTTTTTCCACATCCAATAAGAACCACCAACGATGGCGATGGACAAGGCAAGGACAGTCAATTTGGCATTTTTCATATTGGCATTATTTTCTAATCGAAGCTAGTTAGACAATTGGCGCGAAGAAAGTTCTGTAACGCATTGTAAAACCGCATTAATTTATTGGGGCAAATGGGCAAAGTCTAGGCTCAACATAGCAAATAAAGCCTGCGACCGCCACTTTGTTGATCCGTTGCATCTTAACAAAGAAAAAGCCAGCACTCAGGCTGACTTGGTTCTTTTATACGTTTTGTTACGAATCACTCACCTAAGTACAGAAACTTATGCAAGTTTCAATGGTTGTTGAGGCTAATAGGGTAAAAATTCTCTACGAACTTCACACCAAAAATACCATTTTCTTGAGTCATTATTTGCGTACCACCCCATACCTCACCCGAGTGCAACATAATCTGCCTTATTTGCGTACTTATATGTGGAAATGTAATGATCTCACTGACCTGTTGTAGATTAACCCAACGAATCTCATCAATAGAATCTGGCGACTTCAATGTCCCGCCTTTTATTTTGACGACATAAATTAACCTAGTGGAAAGTTCATTCTCCTTTGGACCTTTCAGGGTAAATACTCCACGTAAAACCGGGCTTGTTATGCTAACGCCATAAGTACCTGCCAAGGCTTCAAGCCCTGTCTTAATCGACGAATGATCGTCCTGATACCAGCCCGGCGTTACCCAGCGATCTGAATTTTTAATTTTGACTACCATCAACTCCTTATTATCATTAACAATGAGCAAACGGTGAAATGTTGATATTTTCTGGGTCTCTTGAGCAAAAAGCGATGCAGGCCATGACAGGGCAAGTAATAGCAATAACAGAATTCTCATTTTCATTCCAATTTAAGATCGGTAAGTGTTCGTGCGTGATGACCTGATTAAGCGCCAAAAAATCACGTTGAATGCGAAGATTTCTTCAGGTGCAATGGAAAATCGCAGCATAGATTTAGTTTTTACAAAACAGCCTTTCAATAGTTAAAAATCACACTTTACCGATACTACCTATCACTTTCATTAATTAATGATAATTCCGCACTCCTAAATTATAAATTTGGAGTCAAAAAAAGAAAAAGCCAGCAACGAGGCTGGCTTTAGCATTTCCTTTTCAGTGCTAGATCAAACAACAGCGCCATCGGTGTCTTCTTTATCTGCAACTGGTTTAATCAAATCTTCACGCTTCACACCCAGCCACATGGCAATCGCCGCAGCAACGAAAACAGAAGAGTAAATACCAAACAAAATACCAATCGTCAGCGCCTTTGCAAAGCCTGCCAAAGTCGGGCCACCAAACAACAGCATCGACAAGACCATCATTTGCGTAGAGCCGTGGGTAATGATAGTACGAGAAATCGTGCTAGTGATCGCGTTATCGATCACTTCTATCACAGTCGCTTTACGCATCTTCAAAAAGTTTTCACGGATACGATCAAAAATAACCACGGATTCATTGACTGAGTAACCCAGCACCGCCAACACCGCTGCCAACACCGCAAGATCGACTTCCCATTGAAAGAAAGCGAAGAAGCCAAGAATAATCACCACGTCATGCAAGTTCGCAATAATCGCGGAAACCGAATATTTCCATTCAAAACGAATCGCCAAATACGCCATCACACCGATGATCACGAATATCAATGCCATCGCACCATCGTGCATCAATTCGTCACCAACTTGTGCACCAACCAAGGCTGTTCTCTGCAGTTTTACCTCTGGGTGATCGACTTTCAACGCCGTCATGACACGCTCATTTTGCGCGGTAATCATCGCGTTCAGTTCTTTTTCACTTGGCTTGGCTGCACCTTCTGCAACTTTCGGCAAAGGCATGCGAATCACCACATCTTGCGCTTTCCCAAAAACTTGAACCACAACTTCACTGATACCGATTGATTGAATTTTCTCCCGAATCTTGGTGGTATCGGCAGCCTGGCTATAGCTAACCTCCATCGACGTACCGCCGGTGAATTCGACCGATAAATGCAATCCTCTTGAAAATAAGAAGAAAACTGCAGCAACAAAGGTCACAGCCGAAATGACATTAAAAATCAGCGCATTGCGCATAAAAGGTATGTCGCGTTTAATACGGAATAATTCCATGATGAATTCCTAAATCTTTTTCTTAATTGACTAAGTACTTCGCATTAATACTTTTCTTAAAATTTCCTCATTGAAAATTTTAGTAAAAAGCTCATTATTCAGTAGGTTTCCAAATTTGACCAATTGAAATCGAAGTCAACTTCTTCTTACGTCCATACCAGAGATTCACTACGCCACGCATCACAAATACCGCGGAGAACATCGAGGTCAAAATACCTAAGGAGTGGACAATCGCGAACGCCTTAATTGGACCGGAACCAAATACTAGCAAGGCCAAACCAACGATGAACGTGGTCACGTTGGAATCGAGAATCGTCGCCCACGCACGATCAAAACCTTGCGTAATCGCGTGCTGTGGAGAATTGCCTGCGCGAAGCTCTTCTCGGATTCGTTCATTAATCAATACGTTGGCGTCAATCGCCATACCAAGTGCCAAGGCAATCGCCGCCATACCAGGCAAGCTTAATGTCGCCTGCATCACAGACAAAATGCCGACCAGCAGTAACAAGTTCACCGCCAAAGCAAACACGCTGAAGAAACCGAACATCATGTAATACGCGATCATGAAAACAGCAATCGCAGCAAAGCCATACATGGTGGAATGCACGCCTTTCTTGATGTTATCAGCGCCCAATTGCGCACCAATGGTACGTTCTTCGATCACTTCCATCGGTGCAGCTAAGGAACCAGCACGCAACAGCAAAGCTAACTCATTGGCGTCATTGGTCGTACCCATACCTGTGGTCTGAAATTTATTACTAAATACCCCTTGAATCGTCGCTACCTGTAGTAATTCGCCCTTGCCTTTTTCAAACAAGACGAAAGCCATTGGCTTACCGACATTCACGCGGGTCGCATCACCCATGCGGCGCCCACCTTCACTGTTTAAATCAATACTCACCGCTGGTTGCTGATTTTCGTCAAATGTTGCAGCTGCACCAATAATTGCATCACCAGTCACAATCGGCTCTTTATACAAAATCGCCGGACCACCACGGCCAACTTTAAACATCTCAGAACCAAACGGCACTGGGGTATTTTCATCGACTGGTCCAATAATACTTTGGTCAACCAAACGCACTTCCAGTGTCGCGGTACGACCAATAATCGCTTTTGCACGCGCTACATCCTGCACACCAGGCAACTGCACCACAATACGATCAACACCTTGCTGCTGAATGATCGGTTCTGCCACACCAATTTCATTGACGCGCTTCGACAAGGCAGAAATATTTTGCTTCACACCTTCGTTCATCAAGGTGGTTAATGCTTGTGGCTTGATCGTGACTTTAAACGAAAGGTCGCTGTTGTCTGCTGTTGCGACGCTATCGAGCAAATCCACGTCATTCATTTGACGATTGACGATATCACGTGCTTTGGCGCGTGTTTCTGCATCACGGAATTTGACTGTAACGGAAGAGGCATCACGCGAAATACCTGCATGGCGTACTTCTTTTTCTTTCAGCGCGCTACGCAAACTAGACTGCAAAGTATTCAAGCGATTATTTAACACCGCTGAGGTATCCACTTTCATCAAGAAATGCACACCACCGCGCAAATCCAAGCCTAAATACATAGGGAAAGCATGCAGTTTCTGCATCCATACAGGTGTATTTGGCAAAAGATTCAAGGCGACTGCATAAATCGGATCGCTAGGATCAACATTTAAGCCTTTTTCCAAAGCAGCTTTCGCTTTGAACTGGGCGTCTGTCGTCGCAAATCGCGCACGAATCGAGCCTTGGATACCATTGTAGTCATAAGAAAAACCAGTGGAATTGAGGCCTGCGTCTTTCAACACTTGCTCAACCCGCGCGATCATACTTTCGTCCACTTTGACTGTGGCCTTAGTACTACTAACTTGCACAGCGACTGAATCACCAAAGAAATTCGGTGCAGCATACAAAGCACCAAACACCAGCGAAATCAAGATGATGATGTACTTCCAGAGAGGATAACGATTCATAGCGAGAGTCTAATTGAGAACAGCAGTGTGAAAACGACAGAAAACTAATTAACTAAAACAACGAAGGGGCAAACTTTGAATTTGCCCCTTGTGTTGCACAAGCGAATGTTATTTCAATGTGCCTTTTGGTAACAGTGTAGTCACAGCACTTTTTTGTATCTGGATATCCACGCCATTACTTACTTCTACAGAAACGAAGGAATCAGTTACCTTGGTCACTTTACCGGCGATACCACCAGCAGTGATCACTTCATCACCCTTCGCCAAGGCGTCGAGCATAGATTTTTGTTCTTTTTGACGTTTCATTTGTGGACGGATCATAACGAAGTACAAAACCACAAACATTAAAATGATAGGCAAAAAGCTCATCAAAGAAGATTCAGTACTCGCTGCACCAGCAGCTTGCGCATAAGCATTAGAAATAAACACGATAAAACTCCATTTAATAATTTTTCAAAACAAATCAGAGACTTGCACGCATCTTGGGGCAATGTTAAAGATTTAAAGCCCTACAACATTTTTGCCAAAATGATCAGCCTTTTCACGCCAGGCAACAAAGCGCAACATTCTAGCATCAGGAACGCCTGATTCTGCTAATTCGATCCAGACAGTTGAAAACTTGTTGCACAAAGGATTCTTCAAGGCAAATTGGCAGTATTAGACTTAGCCCATTCCAATCTAATTCACACATCTTCTAGCGATCAATCGAAAAAGCAAAAAACCCTCAACGCTGAGACGCGGAGGCGCTGAGAAGCGCGGAGAAAATCTTTGAGCCAGCTAGATTCCTCTTTTTTCGATTTTCTCTGCGCCTCGGCGTCTCGGCGTTGAGAGGTTTTTCTTTAAATAATTCTTACGAACTAAACCCCACGTGCCCGATCCGCTTTGAATTGCACCACAAACTCAGGGAAACGATCTTCATCTAAAGACAAGCGAATTTGACGGAACAGGTCAAGGTAGTAATGCAAATTGTGGATCGTATTCAAACGCGCGCCGAGAATTTCGCCGGTGCGGTGTAAATGGTGCAAATAAGCGCGGGAGAAGTTTTTGCAAGCGTAGCAAGAACAGGTTTCATCCAGCGGCGCCTTTTCTTCTTTGTAGCGTGCATTTTTTATCTTAATATCGCCGAATCGGGTGAAAATCCAGCCATTACGCGCATTGCGGGTTGGCATCACACAGTCGAACATATCGATACCATTGGCCACACCAGCAACTAAGTCTTCTGGTGTGCCTACGCCCATTAAATAGTGTGGTTTGTTTTCTGGCAGCTTGGGACCGACGTGCGAAAGGATGCGCAGCATGTCTTCTTTAGGCTCGCCGACTGACAAACCGCCGATGGCGATACCATCGAAACCCATTTCGTCTAAGGCTGCCAAAGATTCGTCGCGCAGATTTTCAAACATGCCGCCTTGGACGATACCGAATAAGGCATTTGGATTTTCACCGCCTTTGAATTCATTCATTGAGCGTTGTGCCCAACGCAAAGACATGCGCATGGATTTACCGGCTTCTTCACTGGTAGCTGGACGACCGTCGATTTCGTAAGGCGTGCACTCGTCGAACTGCATAACGATGTCGGAATTCAAGGCGCGTTGAATTTGCATGGAAATTTCTGGCGACAAGAACAAGCGTTCGCCACTAATCGGTGAGGCAAACTTCACGCCTTCTTCGGTGATCTTGCGCATCGCGCCAAGTGAAAATACTTGAAAACCACCGGAGTCAGTCAGGATAGGCTTATCCCAACCCATGAAATCGTGCAGGCCACCAAATTTATTGACGACATCTAAACCTGGACGCAGCCAAAGGTGAAAGGTGTTACCCAAAATAATGTGCGCGTCGATTTCTTTGAGCTCGAGCGGCGACATCGCCTTCACCGAACCGTAAGTACCGACTGGCATAAAAATAGGGGTTTCGATCACGCCATGATCAACCGTGATACGACCACGACGCGCAGCGGTGGTTTTGTCTTTTTTGAGTAATTGAAATTGCAGCATAGGATTTACCGACCTAAATAAAAATTGAAATGATTTGAGAGTTTTTTAAAACCCCTCAACGCCGAGACGCAGAGGCGCGGAGAAGATCGAAAACAGAGAAAACCTCTCTTCAAAGGTTTTCCTCTGAGCCTCAGCGTCTCGGCGTTGAGGGGTTTTCGTCTTTTCGCAAAGCGATGTCTAACAGGTTCAGCCTGATCTATTCGTCAACAACATCGCATCTCCATAACTAAAGAAACGATACTTTTGCGCAATGGCATGCGCATATGCTTCACGTATCGCATCGTAACCTGCAAACGCTGATACCAGCATCATTAATGTTGACTTTGGCAGATGGAAATTCGTAATTAAACGATCCACGGTTTTAAAACGATAGCCGGGCGTGATGAACAAGCAAGTATCGTCACTGCCTGCTAGCAATTCACCCGTTTGCGATGCCGAATCAATCGCACGCATACTCGTAGTGCCGACACAGACCACATTTTTACCAGCAGCTTTTGTCGAGCGTACTGCTGCAACGGTTTCTTCTGGCACGGTATACCACTCGCTGTGCATATCGTGCTTACTTAAGTCTTCGGTACGTACAGGCTGGAAAGTACCCGCACCGACGTGCAACGTCACAAAAGCGAGTTGTATACCTTTAGCTTTACATTTTTCTAAAAGCGCTTCGTCAAAATGCAGACCTGCAGTGGGTGCGGCAACCGCTCCCGGCACACGTGAATACACAGTTTGATAGCGCTGTTCGTCGAAATCATCGGCTTCATGGTTAATATAAGGGGGCAATGGCAAGCGGCCGTATTTTTCTATCAGTTCAAACACATCGCCAGGAAAATGCAGAGTAAAAAATTCACCTGCACGCTCACCGACTGTGACATCGAAAGCATCTGCCAGGCGGATTTTGCTACCTGCTAAAGGCGACTTGGAAGCGCGCATTTGCACATGCACGATGTGTTCGTCATTCGTATTTTTTATCACACGCTCGACCAGCATCTCCACTTTACCACCCGTTTCTTTGGCACCGAAAAAACGGGCTTTCAAGACGCGTGTATCGTTAAATACCAGCAAATCACCTGCGTTGAGTTGATCAACGATGTCAAAAAATTGACGGTCAACGATGCCAGTATCACTGACATGCAAGAGGCGCGACGCCGTGCGATCCGCCAAAGCGGTCTGTGCGATTAATTCGGGGGGGAGTTCAAAATCAAAATCACTGAGTGAGTACATAAATACACCAAAATAAAAACAAGCTAACGTGTTAAGTACGTCGCGGGTTGCACCCGCTCTACGAAAAATTCCCATCACTGTATAAAAAACCAGTAGAATCACCCGCATTACGTTTTAGACCAACCCGCCATTTTACCCTATGTCAGCAAGCGCACCTACTCAGCCTGCCAGTAAAAAGAAAGCTGCACCTGCCAAGCCGGTGCGCAGACCTGTAAGCTCAGAGGAAAAGTTCGCCAAACTAGGCCTGCGTTCTGACATGGATTTCGCTCTGCATTTGCCGATGCGCTACGAAGATGAAACGGAAGTCGTGTCCATGCGCGATGCAGGTTTTCGCGGTGGCAGTTCGGTGCAAGTCGAAGGTGAAGTCACCGAATGCGATATTCAATATCGACCACGTCGTCAACTCGTCGTCACGATTAGCGACAATACCGGACAAGTTGTCTTACGCTTTTTGAATTTTTACGGTAGCCAGATCAAGCAGATGGCAGTCGGCATGCGAGTCAGGGCGCGTGGAGAACTTCGCCACGGTTTCTTCGGTGCCGAAATGGTGCATCCGACGTACAAGATGGTGAACGAAGGCGCTGCGTTGCCCACCTCACTGACTCCGGTCTATCACGCTGGCGATGGTGTCTCGCAAACCATGCTGCGCAAAGCCATTGCTAGCGCGCTTAATAAAGTGCAGTGGTACGACACGCTCTCCCCTGCTCTGCTGCAGGAAATCGGCTTGCAAGATTTTGAATCGGCGGTGAAATTACTGCACAACCCACCACCTGATGTCGATCAATACGCCTTGCTGGAACATGAACATCCCGCCTGGGAGCGCATGAAATTCGATGAACTCTTAGCGCAGCAGCTCTCACTCAAGCGCGCGCAGGCTTCACGTCGCTCGCAGGGTGCGACCGCTTTGCCGATCGTCGGTGCCTTGACTCAGGCATTTGTCGCAACTTTGCCGTTCAAACTAACAGGTGCACAAGAACGCGTCCTGGAAGAAATTCGTGCCGATCTCAAACAAGATTTTCCTATGCAAAGATTGCTGCAAGGTGATGTCGGCAGCGGCAAAACCATCGTCGCCGCGCTCGCTGCAACGCAAGCGATTGATAGCGGTTATCAGGCAGCGTTGATGGCACCAACGGAAATTCTGGCGGAACAACATTTTCGCAAAGTCGCTGGTTGGTTAGAACCACTCGGCGTTAAGACTGCGTGGCTGACTGGTAGTTTGAAGAAAAAAGAGAAAGAGCAGGCAAACGCCCTCATCGCGGCCGGTGAAGCACAACTGGTCATCGGTACGCATGCGCTAATTCAAGACACCGTGCAATTTGCTAAGCTGGGTTTAGT
>CAUPNA010000020.1:0-39624 GCA_963512475.1 uncultured Undibacterium sp. | reverse complement strand
GTATAGCGACGCCGACTTTGCAGGGTTGTTCTGTAGTCTTGCCGAACCTCACAGCCTGCATAGCCACCCCGACCTTGCCCGGTTGTTCTGTGACTTTGCCGAACCTCACAGCTTGTATAGCGACGCCGACTTTGCCGGGTTGTTCTGTAGTCTTGCCGAACCTCACAGCCTGCATAGCCACCCCGACCTTGCCCGGTTGTTCTGTGATCTTGCCGAGCATCACAGCTTGCATAGCGAACCCGACTTTGCCAGGCTGTTTTGCGGTTTTGCCGACTCTCGCCGCATGCACTGGAAACCCCACTTTACCCGGTTGTGAAATCATATTGCCACCTACCCAGCAAACGTCGAACGAGCCTCTTTCCCAAACACTGAACGACACGGTCAATATAATTAATACGGCTGGAGTGACTAAACCGCAGCCTCCAATAGTGCCTGCACCGAAATCGATTACCCAACCGGACGGGTCTGCCACCAAGCCAGATGACTCCAAGCCAGTTGAGTCGAAGCCGGATGAAAAGAAAGAAGAAAAGAAAGAAGAAAAGAAAGACGTGATCGAAGTTATTAAGAGCGGTACGCCCAAAAAAGAAGAGCCGGTGAAGAAGTTATATTGTAATTAGGCTGGAAATTTGGACGTAAGCCAATAGTAAAAAATGAATATTTCGGAGAATCGCATGAGCAACTTAACAAAAATAGCTACACCATCTAATTTTCGGACACGGCCTGCACTCCTGCACGTGTTGATGATGGTGACGATAGCTGTATTACTTAGCTTCGCAGATAAGGCTTATTCAGTAGAGACTGCTGGAACTATCACTGAACTAGCTGGTGGCCTCATGGTGAAGAAAAGTAATGGTGTACCAAAAATACAGGGTATCGCTTCACATGTTGAAGTGGGTGATACGGTAATCGCGCCAAACCGCACATTTGCGCGCATTAAATTTTTGGATAATACCGAAATTACGCTCAGACCAGGCACGAGTCTGGTAATCGAACGCTTCGTATTTAACACCGCTAATCCTGATAATAATAGCGCGGTCTTCATTCTGGAAAAAGGAGGGGTTAATCTCACTTCCGCCCCAAATAAAGGCACGAAGAAAACTCCCATCACACTCAAAAGCGTTTTTGGCGAACTTAATGTCACAGGTGCCAACGCTTTTATTGCGATCGAAGCAGCTAGCGAAAAAAGGCTTGCAGCCATGCGCGCCTACATGATGGCAAGCACCGCAAGTTTGAATTCATTTTCAACCTATGTTGATACTCCGCGTGTTCGTAGCGGCGTCGTGCCTTTGCCATTGTTAGCGCAAAATACACCAGGAAGTGGCGGTGGCCTAGCCCCGGGATTGTATGTGCACGTGATAGATGGGCTAATTCAACTATCCAACCGTGGTGGCGTACAGCAGTTTGCAGCAGGGCAATTTGGTTTTACCGGTAGTGTCGTGCAGCCACCGGTCATTGTGCCGAAAAATCCCGGCATACAATTTAATCCCCCGCCGGCTTTTCAAGCCAGTACAGGGCCGCAATCAACTGGCGGAAATAGCACAAAACCCAAGACCGTCGATTGTGAAGTGCGTTAATGGAAGTGGCGAGGGATACAAGGTTCTTCCCTTATAGGCTGCGGTGTCTGCATTGCCGTTCACGCTGTTTTACGACATTAATCATTAAAGTATGCAGGGAGCAAAGAGTAAGCTTATGTTAAGACACCCTCTAAAATCGATTTTGCTATTTTTTGCTCTGATTGCAGTGCTGTCGTCGCAATCTAGTATCGCAGCTGACAGCGCCAAGAGTAATGGCTATCTTATTTTATCTCCGGCACAGGCAAAAAGCACAAGCGAAAAAGTCGAAATAATTGAGTTTTTCTCTTACACTTGTCCCGTGTGTTTTTCGTATGACGCACCACTCGCAGCATGGATCGCAAAAAACCGTGAGCGTATCGTCTTTAGGCGTATACCCATGAGCATACGACCAGAATGGGAGCCAGCGCAAAAAATGTACTTTGCGCTGGAGCTTTTGGGCAAAGCAGATGTGATGCACAATAAAATTTTTAAGGCGATTCATCAAGAGCGCAGTTCAATTAGAAACGATGAGGCTATCTTTAATTTGGTGGAAAAACTGGGTCTAAACCGCAAACAGTTCGCCGCCATGTATCTCTCTTCTGCAGTGCAAGAAAAAGTGCAGCAAGCCTTGCAAATGCAGACTTCCTATCAGATTGATCAAGTCCCCTTAGTCGCAATTGATGGCCGTTATTTGACATCGCCAGCAAAGGCGGCCGAGATGATCGGCGACGATAAATCTGAAACAGAACTTCAGCAAATGTCTTTTACTATTTTGAATAGTTTGATCTCAAAAATAAGAAAAGATTAGTTAGTCTCTTTTTTCGGCCTGCCTTCGCACCATCGCAAGGGACACATGATACGCGCCGTGCTGGAAGACGTCATATTCAACCTGTACAGCATATTGCCAACGGTTGAACACCTGATCGGTCCTACGCAAAGGATATTGGCAACCGGCGGTTTCGCCCGTTCGGCGCTGTGGCGGCAGATGATGGCCGATATCTTCAACCGCGAGGTCGTGGTGCCGGAAAGCGTAGAATCATCCTGCCTAGGCGCAGCCGTACTCGGTCTATTTGCACTTGGCAAAATCGAGTCACTGGAAGAAATTTCAGACATGGTTGGCGCCACGCACCTGCATCTGCCGACAGCAGAAAACGTCGCTATCTACGCCCAGCTGCGCCCGATCTTCTTAGCGATACCCCGCAAACTGGAGGAGGAATACAAAGCGCTATCGGAGTTTCAAAGGCTGACCGCCATCTGAGGTCACGGTTCAGGCATGTCTCTGAGGTGCGGGTGAAGTAAGCTAGAAAAAGTGGACCGCATTTAAAGCAGTCATCGCAATCGCAGCTCCGACATCATCGAATCGCGCCACCGCAGGGGCCATTGCAAAACCTCTAGGGCGACGGTTAAAGCGTAAGACACATCTGAATCATTTCATTTTTTCAATGGGATTGACTATACTACGCAACACTCTAATTCCTTCAGTTGCGATTTCGAGCTGAAATCGCGCAAAGCTAAAACAGCCCCTTAGATTCATTGAAAAAAAATGAAAAAATTCCTATTCTTAGGGCTAGTCCTTGTCGGCATCTACGTCGTTTATACACAAGCTAGCAAACGCCAAGCAGAAATTGCCAAAGCCTACAACGAGGCGTGCGAAGGAAAGCCGTTCAAAGACATTTCGCAACGTGCTCAGGCAATGGAAGATGGTTATCAGATCAACGAGCAATATAAATGTATCGATAAGAAATCCTATGAAACTGTTCAGGCACAAAACAGAGCATGGAAACAAGCCAAGCTGGAACGTGAAAAAGCTGAAAAAGCCTTAGCGTCTCAAACGATGGCAGAGGCACGCAAGAATTACATTACCAGCATTATTGATGATGTACATGAACGTGATGCCTTGCCAACGCCACCAGAAAATCTGTTTATCCGCAGTGATTACCTGACTGACGATGGTTTGCGCTTAGCCAGTTTCATTTCGCCCGACCCAAGAGACAACATGAAACACCCAGCCATCATTTGGCTGACAGGTGGCGACAGCAATTCACTAGGCGATTTCTGGACACCCGGTCCAAAATCGAATGACCAAACCGCAAGTGCTCTGCGTAAAGCGGGATTAATTATGATGTTCCCGTCTCTACGCGGAGGAAATGGCAATCCAGGTAAACGAGAATTTTTCTTTAACGAAGTCAATGACGTCATCGCAGCGGCAGCGCATCTGGCGCGTCAGCCTTATGTCGACCCCAATAAAATTTACCTTGGTGGTCACAGTACGGGTGGCACGCTGGCATTACTGACGGCACAAATGGGAGCGAAATTCAGCGGCGTTTTCGCACTTGGCCCCGTCGCTGAAATCGATAGTTACGACCGACTTTTCCCGCAATTACGGTCAGGAACACAATCTGGCGAAATGCGTTTACGTTCGCCGATCAATTGGTTACATGGGGTCACCTCGCCCACCTATCTGATTGAAGGAACAGAGTCCCCCAACATCGCTCCACTAGACCAGCTTTGTAGCAAATCGAAGAACCCACAGATTCACTGCATCCGAGTCAAATCTGCCAACCATTTTGATGTCATCGACAGAGCGGCAAAAGTCATCGCCACCAGCATCATTATGCGTACTGGCAATGATAAATTGTCGCTGCCAGAGACTGCGTTTCAACAGTAATCTCTGATTAAGATGGTGACATTCGGCTGAAAGCCTACCTCGGCTACCTCAATCCATATTCACAATGTTACTTAACGCACCGTTTTCCGTCGCAGGCGGGCGCAATGTGTTTCATGTTGGTGTCGCATTAGTGAACCAATGCACCAACAAACTAATCAATCGATGAACCGATCGTCTTTCAGGAGAATTTTATGAAACAAGAAACACCCAGCAAAAGCCCCAAGCAGATGAGTAGCCAGCCGTCAAAAACCGATGTGTTGAATACGCAAAAACAGAAAGCAGAAGTGAAAGAAGTCGCTGGCAGGCATAAAAATGACGGCCAAAAAGATCACAAAGGTGCGCGTTAAGAAACGCGGACAATACTAATCAAAGACCGATGGGTGCATATATTCATGCACCCATGATCACATCGGCTCAGACCGCTGCAGTTTATATCTTGTCGACCATTTTTACTTGTGTGCCGGTGTTTTTTAGGCTACCAAAATACAGCGCATAGTGCCGGGTGAATTCAGCACCAAGAAAAAATATTTGCGCCGAATAATAGACCCATAAAAGCAGCGCCACGATTGATCCTGCTGCACCAAAACTATTAGCGACGTTGCCGTTGCCGATATACAAGCCGATGGAAATCTTACCAAGAGTGAATAATCCGGCGGTTCCCAGAGAGCCGATGAATACGTCGTGCCAAGATAATCGCACTCTTGGCAGCATTTTATATATCACAGCAAACAAGCTCGCGATGACGCTAAAACCAATGAATCCCGCTAGGCTTGAAAGAAGCGGCGCTGCATCTTTCCAAATGCCGCCCCAATAGCGTTCTAGTACGGCGAGTGCTGCACGGAGCACCAGCGACACCATCATCAAAAACGCCAGCACCAATACCAAACCAAACGATAACAAACGCGTGCGCAGCAAGTCCCACAGTGAAATTTCACCAGCGGTCGGGAGCTCCCAAATCTCATCGAGACTGGCTTTTAACTCCGCAAACACACTGGTCGCGCCGAATAGCAACAGAACAGTGGCAATGATCGTGGCACCCAAGCCTTGCACCTGATCGCTGGCACCGGTCAAGATGAGTTGTATGGCTTCGGCACCCTGCGCTCCCAACAATTGACGTAGTTGGCTGATGATCTCATTTTGTGCTTCCTGTTTGCCAAAAAAAGTACCTGCAACGGCAATCACCAACACCAGTATAGGTGCCATTGAAAACAAGGTATAAAAAGCGAGCGCGGCTCCCTTGCTGGCATCGCGATGATTGAACCAATCATTCACTGCACAGTTGACCACATAACGCATTCCTTGTAGGACGCTGGGCAATTTCAATTCCATTTTTTATCCAAGCAGTTTTTAGAGGGCAGACTTCTTTCTGGATGCCACGACAAGGCTTGGGGCGCTTCCAAATTACCGCCAGTTAGCGCTGGTCTAAAGATTGTTCACATCGCTGCGATGTGACATAGCCGTACAGTGAATGTTTTTACAAATTCTATGCGACGCGCCATCAGTAGTCTGTACGGCGACACACCATCTCACGATGTGATGACGACCTTGACGATAAGCTACGTCATATCGGAGAGTCACTGGCACTCAAAGACGAAATTGAGCAGCCGACTAAGTAATCTAGGATAATGGCGGTCAATTCGATCATTACTTCAATCATTACGCCTCTTGGAACACGCTCATGGAAATTAAAGTCAACTTTCTCGATAAACTTCGCCTCGAAGCCAAGTTCGATGATTTCACGGTGATCGCAGATCAGCCTATCCGTTATAAAGGCGATGGTTCTGCACCGGGACCGTTTGATTACTTCCTCGCTTCATCAGCTTTGTGTGCCGCTTACTTTGTTAAGTTGTATTGCAACACGCGCAATATTCCAACTGAGAATATTCGCCTCTCGCAAAACAATATCGTCGATCCAGAAAATCGCTACGCGCAGATTTTCAAGATCCAAGTTGAATTACCCGCCGATATATCTGCCAAAGACCGCGAAGGTATTTTGCGTTCGATTGAACGCTGTACAGTAAAGAAAGTGGTACAAGAAGGACCGCAATTTGTCATTGAAGAAGTCGAGAGCCTTGATGCCGATGCGCAAGCCTTGCTGACTTTAAATCCGGATGCGGATGCTGCCACCTATATCCTCGGTAAAGATCTACCCTTAGAGCAAACCATCGCGAACATGTCGAGCTTATTAGCTGGACTTGGCATCAAAATCGAAATCGCGTCTTGGCGCAACATCATTCCCAATGTATGGTCTTTGCATATCCGCGATGCGCATTCCCCTATGTGCTTTACCAACGGCAAAGGCGCGACCAAGGAAAGTGCTCTGGCCTCAGCGCTCGGCGAATATATTGAACGTCTGAGCAACAACCACTTTTATGCGGGTTCGTTTTGGGGCGAAGATATCGCCAATGCCGAGTTCGTGCATTATCCAAATGAGAAATGGTTCAAACCCGGCAAAAAAGATGCATTGCCCAAAGAAATTTTGGATGCTTATAGCTTAGCGATTTACAACCCAGAAAAAGAACTGCGTGGCTCGCATCTGATCGACACCAATTCGGGCAATGCTGAACGTGGTATCTGCTCGTTACCGTTCGTACGCTTATCGGATGGTGAAACGGTTTACTTCCCATCCAATTTGGTTGAAAACCTATTCGCCAGCAATGGTATGAGCGCTGGCAATACTTTGCCTGAAGCACAGGTACAGTGTTTGTCTGAAATTTTCGAACGCGCCGTCAAGCGCGAAATTCTCGAAGGCGAAATCGCCTTACCTGGCGTACCGCAAGATGTGCTGGCGAAGTATCCTGGCATCTTGGCTGGCATTCAAGGCTTAGAAGAACAAGGCTTTCCGGTGCTGGTGAAAGACGCCTCACTCGGCGGACAATATCCAGTGATGTGCGTGACCCTGATGAACCCACGCACCGGCGGCGTGTTTGCCTCCTTTGGCGCGCATCCCAGTTTAGAAGTAGCACTGGAACGCAGTTTGACCGAGCTGTTGCAAGGCCGCAGTTTTGAAGGCCTCAATGATTTACCACAGCCAACTTTTGTCAGCAACGCAGTCACCGAACCGAATAATTTCGTTGAACACTTTATCGATTCCAGCGGCGTGGTTTCGTGGCGCTTTTTCAGTTCCAAATCCGATTACGAATTTGTGGAATGGGATTTCTCAGGCCAGGGCGAAAACTCCAACGCAGACGAAGCCGCCACCTTATTCGGCATCCTCGCCGAGATGGGCAAAGAAGTGTATCAAGCGGTCTACGACCAACTAGGCGCGACCGCTTGCCGCATCTTGGTGCCTGGCTATTCCGAAGTGTATCCGGTCGAAGATTTGATCTGGGATAACACCAATAAAGCCCTACTGTTCCGCCAAGACATTTTGAATTTGCATCAGCTCGACGACGACGGATTAGCAACTTTGCTCGATCGCTTAGAAAATAACGAGCTAGACGTCTACAGCGACATCGCCACTTTGATCGGCATCGAGTTTGACGAGAACACCGTGTGGGGACAACTCACAGTCCTCGAATTGAAACTGCTCATCAATCTCGCCCTACAAGAATTCGAAGATGCGCACGATCAAGTACAAGCCTTCTTGCAGTACAACGACAACACCGTTGAACGTGGTTTGTTTTATCAAGCTTTGAATGTGGTGTTAGAAGTCGAGTTAGATGACGAACTCGATCACGACGATTACGAACACAATTTCCGCCGCATGTTTGGTCAGGAACGTATGGATGCGGTTTATGGCTCCTTAGAAGGCAGCGTGCGTTTCTATGGTTTGACGCCGACCAGCATGAAGCTCGAAGGTTTAGATCGACATCAGCGCTTGATTGATAGTTATAAAAAGTTGCATGTGGTGCGGTCAAAGGCGCACGCTAAATAAGACGAAAATAAACTTAGGGCGAGTACAACTCGTCCTATTTGACCAATTTCCTTGAGTGTTAAATCAACACGCTCGCCGTCAGTGATATGTTGCTGAATTGATTGCTCCGTGTGTCAGCCAAGCCAAAACATATCTGATTTTTGCTGTGGAATATGGCAATTTTAACTTTACATGTTGCACATTTTAAGACTTAACATGTAAAGCTCAGCAGCCAAGCTTTTTTCTCGTCGAATTAGCTGCCCTGTACCTTCTCAATACTTTTCCCTCTCCCTATCCGCGACATGAAAGTGCGTGCACGCGCTCTCTTTTTCTCTTGGCACGTTGTTTGCTAAAAATAGAATTTAGCTTCACCACAAATCTATTTTTTTCTCTACCAATGCTCACTCAGGAGACCGTCATCATGCCAATTCCGCAAAACCCCACCCCACCATATCCAGAATATTCCGACGCGGTTTTAAACGAGCCTGCAGATTACGGCATCTTGGAACAATTGTTCGGCACCTGGGTCAATGTAAACCCAAACAACAATAAAACAGCTTGGGGCTTACATACCACCTGCATGCCTTCGCCGGGCACCAATACCGAAACCATTTTCGGCATCTATCACTTCCTGTGCGAAGACTATACCGAAGAGCTGACTTTCTCCCCAGTCGCCGGTGGCGTGCGCAATCGTGGCGGTACCAATGAGCAATTCACGGGTGCCGTTGAATATAGACAAAGCGTACAACGAGTCAGTGATGGCGTCGGCATCCACGAGGAAGTGGGGATGTACTTATGGGTTGACCAAATGTATAACCATGCAGCGACTGAGGAATCCGTCATTGAGGATAATGGCTATCCACTGATCGCTATTGGAGCGGGTGCGAATGGCCCTAACGACGTGCCACCGTACGCGATTGCACGCAGTGGCACTATCCCGCACGGTAGTTCAATTATGTTGACTGGCAGCTTTGCACGAGACGTTGTCGGCAAACCACCATTCCCAACTGGCACCGATAGCTGGAGCCAACCTTTCGTCACTTCTTGGCCTGCGCTGCAAGTTGCCAACGCACCAAACCTCGCCTCATCACCGCTGGCAATCTCACCGAGCATGGGCGCTTCTGCGTTCCTGACGCCACCTGATGGTTCGACTGCAGTGCCGCTCAATCTGGATGAACCAGCACCCGCCTGGGCATTTGATAAATCATTGCCAGCAACTCAACCAGACAGCAATTTGACTTACTTCCAACGTATCGTCGCTGACCCGCATTATCCGTATTCAGTTCGCCCAGACTTGCGTTTGCGTGATGCGATCAAAGACCAAAACATCAGCAAATACACACTGATTCAATTGACCAGCAAACACGATGGCGGCCCACAAGGCGGAATTTTGAATATTCCCTTCGTTAAGAAGTTTGTCGAAGTCACCGAGATGAGTTTAAACATGTGGTTGGAGACAGTCATCGAAGACGGTCAAGAAGTTCTGCAACTGCAATACGAACAAATCATCTTCTTTGAATTTATGGTTGGGTCTAATGGACAAACCACGCGTTGGCCGCATATTCAGATAAATACGCTGCGTAAAAAGGCATAGTAAAAACAATTGATTGAGATCGACAAGGCTTCACTGAAGGACAATAGCGTTCAGTGAAGCCTTGTTTCGTTTATAGACGTCATCACGAAAGCGCGCTTCGATCTTGCATATTCTATCCACTGATTGTGCGAGCAAATCCCTTATCTCACGAGCGGGAGACGGATAGTGATGACACGTTCGAAGGGTGTATGAATATGACGACAATGTAGTCATGAATCACATTTTAATCGCACGAAACGTGACTTCCGCATACACTTGATAAGATGAAGCCTCAGCAAATTAATGAACAATCCTAGACCGCATCTGCTCACCTTAGACAAAAATATGAAAAAACACTACTTAGCGGCACTCCTCACTTTATTCATATCACATGCGAGCCTGGTACAAGCTCAAGTAACACAAGCTCAAGTAGTACAAGCTCAAACAATACAAGCTGCACCATTAGTCTCCATTCCCACTCATGACACATTCTTCGATCAACTGCGCCAATTATGTGGCAAGGCATTTGAAGGAAAAGTCGTCGTCGATAATCCGAAATCGGATGGATTTGAAGGCAAGCTCGTCATGCATGTGCGCAAATGTACCGACACGCAAATACAGATTCCATTTCATGTTGGTGACAACCATTCACGCACCTGGATCATTACCAAAACTGGATCAGGCTTATCGCTCAAGCATGATCACCGTCACGCCGATGGCAATCACGATGTACAAACCATGTATGGCGGTCACACTCTTGATGCTGGCTGGAACAATGTGCAATCTTTCCCTGCGGATCAATATTCCAAAGAACTGTTTGCTCGTCTAGGTGGCGCTCAATCGATCACGAATGTTTGGCAGATTTTTATCTATCCCAAGACATTCAGTTATCGCTTGATCCGCGAGGGTCGAGAGTTTCGAGTCAACTTCGATCTAAGCCAAACGATCAATTTACCTCCAACACCTTGGGGCTACTAAATTCGAAGCCATAACTCTGGCTCTGAATTAGTCGCAATGCTCTTAAACATTAATAAGCCAGCTGTTCTGAAGACGACATTGGCAAACCCTTTGCTGCCTGCAGTCGCTTCCAACGCAACTCTAAGGCAGCAATACTCACCACATACATAGTCACTACTATTACTGGTTGCAATACAAAGCTATGTTCGGGATACATAATCCAAGCCAAGGTGCATAAAATAGTGCGAACTACCGCGTGAAAAATACCAACCCAATGCTTTATCAATACACTCAGCGGCAACCACATCAAACCCGTTAAGACCGCCACCGTAAAAGGTAAGCTGCGATAGTTCTCAAGGAAAAAAGGGATCGCGAGCGCGTAGCATAAGAAGCTCATCGCGACCGCAGACAAAAACAGCGTATCAAAGAAATTGCGCTTTTTATTCGACTCAAATTTCAATTTTTCACCCGTCAATTTCGACAAGAACATCGCTACATAGACGATACTGCCAGTACCTATGAACACCGCCAGCACTTGCGCTTTTGGACCAAGTAACACGCCTGTCAAGATAAGTACAGACCACACCAAGATGCCAGCCAAAGGCATCGTTAAAAATCGGCGTTGACGAAATTCGGCCAGTTGTTGATCTAATGAAATCGATGCATTTGAAGACACTGAAGATGAAGACATGATGAACTCCCTTTCAAAATGGCTGCTTCACAGTTCGTGCAGCAATGACGCCATCATGAAGGAAGCCACATAATCGGCGTAGTAGCATTTGTCATGACTTCACATGACATTTGTCACCCCATTTTGACTAAGAGAGACAGGAGCGCTGAAGGTGAGAAAGGCTTCGACTTGTAAATACTAACGATGCGCGCCATACAAAATGATTTCAGATGCTACGCGAAGTATCAAAGCCTGAGACTTTTAACAAAGGCCACGCAAAACACCTAGGTTGAAGATACGCTACCGCATCTATCTCATCACACCAAGGACATTATGAAAACCTTCAAATTTCTAAGCGGACTGGCCGTCGTGCTTTTCACCCTATTTTCCCTAAACGGATGTGCAAGTATGGCGGGCCCACGCGAGTCCAAACAATCTGCCAGTATCGTCGATTACCTTTATCCCAAAGCGACACAAACGCCGCAACTTACACCCGGTATCACTTATCTAAGGCCACCCGTGCGCGTTGGCATCGCTTTTGCCCCGAATGATGCCCGCGCACGCACCCTTCCTGAAACTGAAAAAATAAAGCTGATGGAACGTATCAAAACAGCTTTCGCTGGACAAGCCTTCATCGGTTCGCTGGATATCATTCCCTCCCAGTACTTGCAACCGGCAGGTGGCTTTGTCAACATGGAACAAGTGGCACGTATGTTTAATGTAGATGTGATGGCGATGGTGTCCTACGACCAAATCCAATTCACTGATAGCAATTCACTTTCCTTTTTATATTGGACGGTGATTGGTGCCTACGTCGTGCATGGTAACGAATACGATACTCAAACTATGCTCGACATATCGGTGTTTGATGTCACCAGCCGTAAGTTACTCATGCGTGCGCCTGGCACGAGTCAAGTGAAAGGCGGCGCCAATTTATCAAACTTCAGCGAACGCTCACGTGCCGCACGCACAGAGGGCTACAACAAAGCAGCAGATCAATCGATTCCCGCCTTGCAAGCAGAGATTGAAAGCTTTCGCGAGCGCCTCAAAACCAATGACAACATGCGGGTTGAACCTCGTCCCGGATATCGAGTTGGTGGTAGTCCAGAGTGAATCACAATCACTTAGCATCGATCGTTGAACGAATTGACTCAGTCAAATAGAGTGGCCACGGCTTCACTAGGATCGCTCTATGACTGCCAAGCATTCCAGATTTTTTTTGTCGCATGCTCGATGTCGAGCATGCAGCGCTGAATTGCTGCGTGACTTACAGCGCGGGCAGCAAATAGTCGTCGTACCAAACATGTTCTAAGCTATCTGCTTCTGCCAACCATTCCTGTACGCTAGGACGTGCTAACAACATCTCACCCCATAGCACGACTAAAGGGAATGCCGCGAAATCGGGCTTATGGCGGAACAGACGCAACACGGCGGGTACAAAATTCAGATCTACCAGAGAAAGTGCACCGAACAAATAGGGCCCGCCGCTCGTTGCTAATTGTTTTTCCCAGATCGCAAATAAGAAAGCGATCTGCTCTTGTTCGCTTGGGCTCAATGCACGCTTATCGGGATAAAACGCGCTTTCAAATGAGAGTCGATGGCAAATATTCGACAAACCACTGTGCTGCCACGCCAGCATGGATCTAGCTCGCGCCCGCTGGAGTAGGTTTTCAGGTAGCAAATGAGTCCCACCAAGCTCACTCACCAATTCCATAATCGCCAAAGAATCAAAGATTACCTGGTCATCGACCAACAACACCGGCACAGCACCTGGCGGCGAAAATTGGGCGATCTCGGCTAGATTCTTGTAGCGCTGCGGACGACGTATATCGACAACACGTTCTTCAAAACTTAAGCCTTGTTCTTTCAAAGCCAGCCACGCCCTCATTGCCCAGCTAGACGCATTCTTCGTTCCTGAATAGAGTACTAATTTCATGTTCTTTCCTTAGTTTTGCATTGCGTAAGCGGTAGAATGATAGCGTCAATGAAAAAGCAACACACAGCGTTAATGGCTGCAAAACGCCCGATTCCTGCGAATTTTTCAAAAAAATGCGGACATACTGCACACATGAATAAGCTAGATAATTTCGATCTCCTCATCCTACGTGAGTTGCAAAAAGACTGTCGTCGATCCTCTGAGCAATTAGCAGAAATCGTCGCCTTATCGCCGACCGCCATCCAACGCCGCATCAAACGCTTACGCGATGAACAGGTCATCGTTGCAGAACGCGCTACGATTAATCCTAAAGCATTGGGGCGATCACTAAGCTTGATTGTCATGGTGAGCTTCAAAATAGGACGCAGTGATATCAATGCCCAATTTAAACAAACCATGTGCGAGACGCCGCAAGTACTGCAATGTTATGCAATCACTGGCGATTATGATTTCGCTTTGACCATGTCGGTCAAGGACATGGAAGAATACGAAGCCCTCACGCACAGCCTTTTTCATAGCAACGAAGCCATACAAAAATTCCAAACCATGGTGGTCATGGAAACCGTCAAAGAAGGTTTGCAGATACCGATTGAGGCATAAGTCATGACAAATCTAGTCGATCAATTTGGGCTAGCGCGTGACATACAGGTAGCGTATCAGCCTCGATTATTTTGATGACAAGAAAAAAGGCGAACAAGCTTTTTAGTTTGTTCGGCTTTCACGCAATGCGATTACACTTCAAGCGCTCATCAATTTCGGCCGGCCATCACACCACCATCCACATCCCATACCGCTCCAGTGACCCAAGCCGCCTCGTCACTGAGTAAGAAGGCAATGGTGCTTGCAACATCTTGTGGCTGACCGACACGTCCTATTGGATGAAAACTATTCAAACCTGCCATCGCGACATCAATTTGATCGGCAGGGATAAAGCCTTGATAGATCGGTGTTTGGACAACCGCAGGTGACACTGCATTGACTCGAATATGGTGTTCTGCCAATTCCATCGCCAGATGTTGCGTCAATGAATGCAAACCCGCCTTTGCCATTGAATACGCGGATGACGGTGTAATTTTGATCGCCTGTTTCGCCCACATCGAGCCGATGTTGACCATCGCACCGCCGCCGTGTTTGATCATGTTACGCGCGACTGCTTGGGTGATGAAAAAACTAGCCTCGTTCAAATTCATGTAAGCGCGGTAATCGCTACGTTGATGCGATAAAAACGCCAAAGGTTTAAACGTACCTGCCGCATTGATCAAATAATCGATTGCAGTTGTTTTGTCGTCGATGTTAGCAATGAGGCTGTCAACATCGTCCTGACGATACAGATCAGCTTGAAGTGTAGTGACCGTCACCGTTGGCGCCAATTCCAATAGGCGGCGTTTCGCATCAGCAAGCTTGTCAGCCTGCTTGCCAACGATGGTGACGTTGATGCCTTTTTTTACCAACTGCTCGGCGCTTGCCAAGCCCATGCCGCTCGATCCTCCGATGATCAGCGCGTTTTTGATTTGATGGTTTCTGGTGCTGTTGTTCATATGTATTCTCCAAACGAGTTAAACTGCGAGGATTGCAGTATGGAGATGTGAAAACGTCTTGAAAAGTAAGCACAATTTGGTGCCATAGGTACTTTTAGGTACATCTTTATGAATACAAACGAAAAAATATTTTCCAGAAAGTCCGCGCCAGAACGCAGTGCGCGTATGGTTGAGGCGATTTACGGCTGCAAATGGTCGCTCACGGTTTACCAATTGCTGCAACATGGCAAACAACGACCCGGCGAAATGGTGAAAAGCGTGGAAGGTTTAACCACCAAAGTACTCAACGAATGCTTGCGCAAAAATGTCGAATTTGGGATTTTACAGAAAAATGTTTATCCGGAAGTGCCGCCACGCGTGGAATATGCGGTGACGGATTTCGGCAAAAAGTTTATGCGGATTTTAGATGAGCTTGAGAAGCTGCAAGAAGAAATACAAACTGACACTTAAAATATTTTCAGGATAATTTTATCGCCGATTTTGACGCTCATTCGATGCAGTCCGGTAGATTGAACAGGTTTTTGGTGCCCACGTGTGCGTCCCAGTTTCGATCAAAGTCTAAACATTGTTACTGCCAATTTATGCCTGTCAAAAATCACGCGTGAATACAAGCTTAAAAAAAGCAGAAACAGCACGACAAGCTTGTTCCGCGGTCACCTGCCCGCCTTCGACCGAGGCATCTAAAGCGAACAATTCACGGATATCCTCCTTCACCTCCGACGATATCGAGGTCAATCGTAGGCTTTCCTCTAAATCGAGCACTTCGGGATGGATCGCTCGTAATACATCTCTACAGTATTCGGCGCTTAATTTGACAGTAGATCCGTTTTCCAACTCTCCGCAACAAAACGTCAGTTCAACATCCATCAAACGTTGAGCGAGAAAATCCGTAACCCAGAAATTACTGGGCTTCAGTCGTCTCTCAAGTGCAGCGATAAACTCGGATCGTTTGTCTTCTATCATTGGGGTTTGTGCAGGCTGATGTTTAATTTTTTTCGATTAGAAATGAAGTCTAGCTTGGTATAACCCAATCGCGAAAAGATCTCGGTGAGACTTCGAACATAGGTAACGCAGAAACCATTCAGTTTAATAACAACGGGAGTTACACCCGTCCTACATTGCTCAGTACGGCTATACCTTTTCTAAACGTTCCAATTCCAACAGCAGACTGGACCAAGCCGTACTCGCCGGATCAATCAAAGCGAAATGGCCGCTGTCGGCTAATTGTACTAAACGTGTGTTTGGGAATGCGGTGCAATACGACGCGGCAAGCGCGCTTGGGACGATTTCGTCTGCGCTGCCTTGAAGTATTGTGACCGCTGTGCTTGGGGCGGGTAGCAACATTGGATTGATATCGGGGCGATGGCTAGGAGTTTGACCGAGAAAGCGTTCAACTGCGCCATCACCCAGGTTCATCGTGTGCGCCATTTCTAAATCTGCCGCGGGTGCCAACGCTAGTACGCCTTGCATGGCAACGGGCAAATCCATTTGCGTACAACGCGCGGCAGCCCACAATACCAAATGCCCACCCGCAGAATGTCCGATTAATATCACCTCACCATGATGTCGCTGCACCTGCGCTGGCAAAACTTTCAGCGCAGTCATCACATCATCCAAAGTCACATCGGGCGCACCTGATACGCGTCGATATTCCAGCGTTAATGTCGTCCAACCCGCCTCCGCCAAAGCACATGACATCGCTTCGGCATGGGCTCGGTCGTATTCTGGTTTCCAGAATCCACCGTGAATCAACACTAGCAAAGCCAAGTCGCTACCGCGTTTACCATAACGAATGTCGGCGATTTGATCAGCCTCATTACCGTAAGCGAGTGTAGCATCTGGAGGGTTAGCAGTGCGCGTGAGGATAGATAGGTCTTCGGACATTTTACGTGGTCTTAAATTTGAAAAAATTTATCATTGATGGCGCCTTGCCTATTTTAAATAAGGTAAAGAATCAGATCAAACACTAATGTCGATCAGCTAGGTGTTGTTTCATTTTTTGTCATTCCCGCGGAGGCGGGGATTCAGCGCCGTAGAAGCAACAAGACACGGGATCCTGGCTTCGCAGGGATGACGCCTCGATGTTTGGAGTATCGCATAGCGGCATGCTCACCAAGCGCCTTACTTCCGAGCTATCAAGTGCTTACAATCATCAATCCAATCTTGCAATTTGTTGCTTGCATGTGTTTTCTGCTCCTGCGTGGATGCGCGGAGGATAGAAGAGATTAATTGTTGCATGGCGATCCGCGAGGCATCCGACTGCGCACGTCGCTCGGTTTGTTCTGAAGGTTCATATGTGGCAAAGATGACTCGCTGCACCATGGCTTGCGCGGCTTCACGGTTTGGTTTTTCCGTCTGGATTTGTGTCAACAACTGCAAGACGCCTCGTTGACGAGCGATGCTATCTTCTAACCATTGTGCATAGTTGGGTGGATGCTTCTCAAGGTAACGGGCGATGATCGCTTCTTGCTCGCGGCTCACGCTGCCAAGCCAATCATCGGTTTGCTTCTTGACCTTTTTAAAACGCGCCTTGGCTTGCTTTTCCGGCGCTAGATCCATGTATTTGTCACGAAACTCTTCGTTGTTCTTTTCAAATTTACGCGCCAAATAGGCTTTTTGCGATTCATCTATCGTGAGCACGAAATCAGTCAATTCAGGCAAAGCTTTAAGTAAGACAACTTGTGAGAATTGTTCAACTTGCCGGAACGACGCCTCGATCTCAACCAGCCCCGGATTGGCGGCGAGCGTGGACTGCATTTGCGTCAAGGCTTGTGCATATTGCGGCAACTGGGTACTGCGGTGCCAACTCAACAATTGTGCAATATCGCGCTTGACCTTGGTCTTTTGAGAGGAGCGAAAGTCCACGTAACCATCAAGCCACCAATAGGCCAATGTGTCGGCATTGGAGTAACCAAGCCGCACTGTGCTACAGCTACCCAATAAATTGAGCAGCACCAATATGAGAAGCATGCGCACCCAGCGATAGGGGCGAGCGGGTCTATCCGTAAAACGAAGCGAATTTTGCAATAATGTTGTAGTCAAAGTGTCCTCCTTGCTTTAGCGAAGATACACGAAATCGCTTCCGAGCGTGTACTTCGTATTCTGGCTTAGAAAAATTAAGGCGGCACACGAGAAGCAGACTCTAGTTTCATGCATTGTGGTCTTGGTTTCATACACACCACTAAACTATACATGAGCGCTGAGTAACTTAGATTACGACTTGACCTAGAATTTATATGCCTTTCTTCCTCGAAAGAAAAGTTATCCCCGACAGCATGTCGGGGATACGGATCCTAGCTTAGAACTTGTACTCGTAAGTCATACTGAAGTTGCGTGCTGTGGGTACAGCCTGTGCGGATTGGCTCCTGGCGTTACCGACGCTGGCGTAGGTGAGTGAATCATAGGCTTTTCCACCGAGCAGATTATTCAGGGCGAATCGCAATTGACTTTGTTTGTCGAATTTCCATAACGCGTAAATGTCGATATTTTTAGGCGTCTTCAAGTACTGACGTTCCGTGAGGCTAATCTGTTGCCAATGAGAATCTTGAATCTTGGCGCTAACACCAGCAGTGAGCGGAATTTCTTTGGCGCGGTAGTTAGCACCAAAGGTGATCACGTATTGATACGGGGTGAGTGAGTTATAAGGCGTCGCTAAGTCTTTGACGTTTGACCAGAAATGAGAGTAGCTGGCAGAAAAATCCATATCAGGCGCGTTATCCATCCAGCGTTTCAATGGGAATTGTGTGGAAAGTTCTAGGCTTCGACTCTGTGCTGCGCCGGCATTAACAAATTTTTTCCAGTACTCTTTGTCAGCTTCGAATACCACTTCGCGATGGATATCGTTAATGGCTTGGGCTTTTGCACGAATCGCATAATTGAGCCCATCTTTGCCATTGTGCTCAAACGCTGCGTCTAGGCTCCAAGAGAGTTCTGGGCGCAAGTTCGGATTACCGATAACATTCGGGTTCTCAATGGAATTGTTGATAGCGTAAGTCTTCGGCATCAAGAGTTGTATACCCTCTGGTGCTTTGAATGTACGAGATACGCCTAGACGAATCCGTTCGGTGTTTTGTGGGTCGAGCTGCCACATTGTTTGGATCACCGGGCTTAAAACATTGGCGCGATTTTTGACCTTTTCTCCGGCGTTATCTTCGGTACGAATGCCTTGAGATTCCCAACGCAACCCCAGAGAGACCGAGGAGTTCTTCTTAAATTTCCAATCGTCTTGTACGAATAAGGCCGCATTGTCCATGATGGAGTTTGCGCTATACGGACGATAAATCGGACTTTGGTTTGAAGCAAATTGATCGTTTTGACTGCTCTCAATATCCACATTGGCACGCCATCCTGACCAACCAATGACGAGCTCATGTTCAGCATTGGTCGGAATATTGAACTTACCATTTGCGGTACCTACCATGACATCGCCATCTCTATTGAGGTCACGATTGAACTTGAGCGCGCCATTGGGTAGAAAATTTTGTGACCGATTCCGCGAGACGAAACTTTGTGATTGAAATCCAACTGTGACATCAACGCCAATTTGGTTGTCCAAGCTAGTGACAGCCTTGAGTGAACTACCGAAGTTGGTACCCCGATTGCTACCTTTGGACGTAGTTTTTCCGATTTCAAACACACGGCCTGATAGGTTGTTGAACTGACTTGTAGTGTCTGCGTTGAAGCGATTATGGGCGATGATGGAAGTCGACGTTAAGTTGATATTGGAATCGGTTTTATATTGAATTCTAGGAGCAATACGTAGGGATTCATCGTTACGCTTATTCTGCGATACATTCTGAAATTGGCTCTTACTACCCGATAATACATTTTCATTGACAAATTCGATCGTCGAATCTTCTGGTTGACTAGCACGCAAACGATCTTTAGATAAGCTGACGCTAACGGTATGCGAAAAATTGCCATCTTTATCGGAATGAAGCCAATCTACACTACCTGTGTTTTGGAACATATGGCCAATACTGGCCTTGATACTATGCTGCTTATTGGATGCCGATTTTTTGAGAATGATGTTGATCGTACCAGCCATCGCTTGCGTACTAAACTGCGCATTCGCACCACGATAAATTTCAACGCGCTCTATCATATTGAGCGGAATATCTTCCACGGTAACACCGCGAGGTGCTTCACCATCGATCAGAATTTGGGTATAGCCCGCCGCCATTCCTAAAAGGTGCAACTTGTTGTTAGTGACTTGAACACCTGGGACACGTTTCATCGCATCCACGACATTGTTGTCGCCAAAACGAGTGAGCTCAGCATTGGTAACAATAGATCGCGAAGCGGTTTCGGTGCGAGCGAATTGTTCTTGTGTTTTGCCTTGTATTTCAACGCGTTGTTGTTGACCTTGGGGTTGAGATTTGACGTCGCTGGCCTGCTGTGCATGTGCGGAGACAGCAATAACATTGCAGAGAATAAGGGTGATGACTGAACTTTTTGGTGTTTGCATGATGGCCTCAAAAAAAATGAAAAACAGTGAGAGCTGTTGACGGCTCGCACTGTATCGATTTTTTCTTTGCCTTATTTGGAATATGCGACGAAGCGAGGAAAATGTATGCTGGGAGAAGGTTTTTTTGTGCCGAAATTATTTCAAGATAATCACAAAACGGCAATTTTTATTATTAACTAGTACCATTTTATTTGGATGCTAAGGCTCAAAAATATCGCTGAAAAAGCGCTCTTTTCTATTCGATTCTCTGCGGGTACCGAACGCACATTTATTTTCTTACGTGAAAAATATCCCGATGCAGACCCCTGTCGTTTATATGAGAAGCATGCGCACCCAGCGATGGGGGGGCGAGTGGGTCTATCCGAAATACGAAGCGAATTCTGCACAGATGTTGTAGTCATCGTGTCTTTCCTGTTTCAGCCAAAGAAACACGAAATCGCCACACCATGTGCGTAGTCGTATTCCGGCGCAAAAAAACCAAGGCTGCTCAAAACAAGCAAAGTGAAGTCGCTATCTTTGGTTCCATCACGAATATCGTCAACTTGATCGGCTTGCTACGGTCAAAGGATATTGTCAAAATGTGTCAAGTCAATGAAGCGCTATCCCAACCACGCTTCTTTCCTCGTGCCAGGCCTTGCGATTGATGGCCAAGACGTATCTGTGTCTACATTGGGTCAAAAAAGGCTTCCATGCGAACGATCTTTCCATTCGCAAGCGTGAAATGATCGCGGCCTTGAGCGAGCAACTTATCCTTTTGATCGTAGACTTTCCATGTGGTTTCGGTACGCCCATCAGGCAAGAAACGATGTCCCCCGATTTTTACCACGATGCCTTTAAATGAGTTCACATGGTTAGCAATGGCTTTACCAGTCAAACCTTTGGGTACTTGCGGATCAATGTAGATCCCGTCTTGCGCAAAAGTTGCCTGCACTTTTTCACCATCGAGCGCTACCCATGCATCTGAATAGGCGCTAACAATAGCGGGTAATGCTGCCAAGGCCGATGCAGCGCTTGGCATGTTGACTGCCGTTGTGGACGTGCCAGAAGTACTGCAGGCTGTGATCGAGGCGATGATGGTTAGCATGGCAAAGGTATGACGGAAGAAATTGCATTGATTGTGCATAGATGCCTCATGAAAAGAATAATGGTAGATAAGCATAAAATGTTGTGTCGGCCAAGGGCACAGCCAGTTCCGGTTCTTATCTGCCACGCGCTTGACTCTGCCGTATTTATGCGAAATAGTTTAGGCGAAGAAAAGTATTGCGTAATTCTTTGTACGAAGCAATGTGGTTGGGATCAACTGCGGGAAATCAGGTTTGAAATTCGGTTTGCGGTGAGCCCATGCGGTAGGTGTTACAAAAGACCAAAATGCCAGACAAATTTTTCAGGCGAAATTAATCAAAGCGGCGGTCATTGTGACAAGAAAATGGTCAGCCTCGCATTATTTTCTGCTGGCATATTATGAAAAGCGTGGGACATGTCTTGGCATGCGATTTCACTATACACAATTCGTATGCCAAGTCGTGAACACATCCCCGACACCATGTCGGAGATGTGGATGCTGGCTTAGAACTTGTACTCGTAAGTCATGCTGAAGTTACGCGCTGTTGGCACATCCCGAGCGGATTGGCTCCTGGCGTTACCGACGCTAGCGTAGGTGAGTGAATCATAGGCTTTCCCACCAAACAGATTATTCACAGCAAATCGCAATTGACTTTGCTTATCGAATTTCCACAGTGCATAGATGTCGACATTTTTAGGTGTCTTCAAGTATTGACGTTCCGTAAGACTAATTTGCTGCCAATGCGAATCTTGAATTTTGGCGCTAAGACCAGCAGTGAGCGGAATTTCTTTGGCGCGGTAGTTTGCGCCGAAGGTAACGACGTATTGATAAGGTGTCAGCGAGTTATAAGGCGTCGCTAAGTCTTTGACGTTCGACCAGAAATGAGAGTAGCTGGCAGAAAAGTCCATGTCAGGCGCGTTATCCATCCAACGCTTTAAAGGAAATTGCGTGGAAAGCTCGACGCTTTGACTCTGTGCGGTACCAGCATTGATAAATTTTTTCCAGTACGCTTTGTCAGCTTCAAATACCACTTCGCGATGGATATCGTTAATGGCTTGGGCTTTTGCACGGATCGCATAATTGAGTCCATCTTTGCCATTGTGCTCAAACGCCGCGTCTACGCTCCAAGAAAGTTCTGGACGCAAGTTCGGATTGCCGACAACGTTGGGGCTTTCGATGGAATTATTAATCACATAAATTTTCGGCATCAAGAGTTGCGTACCCTCTGGTGCTTTGAATGTGCGGGACACACCGAGACGAATCCGTTCCGTGTTTTGTGGGTCGAGCTGCCACATCGTTTGGATCACAGGGCTCAAAACACTGGCGCGATTGTTGACTTTTTCTCCGTCCTTATTTTCAGTACGAATGCCTTGAGATTCCCAACGTAGTCCAAGAGAGACCGAGGAGTTCTTCTTAAACTTCCAATCGTCTTGCGCGAAGAACGCGGCATTGTCCATGACGGAGTTTGCACTATGTGGGCGATAGATACTATTTAGACTTGAAGCGAATTGGTCGTTTTGGTTGTTATCGATATCCACATTGGCACGCCATCCAGACCAACCAATGACGAGGTCGTGTTCGGCATTGGTTGGAATATTCAGCTTACCATTGGTGGTGCCGACGATGACATGGACATCCGTGTTCATGTCACGATTAAACTGCAGCGCGCCATTCGGCAGATAATTTTGTGAGCGAGACCGCGCGACAAAATTTTGTGATTGAAAGCCAGCAGTTACATCAACGCCAATTTGATTGTCCAAGCTGGTGACAGCCTTGAGTGAACTGCCGAAGTTGGTACCCTGGTTACGATCTTTTGACGTGGTTTTGCCGATTTCAAACACACGTCCAGAGAGGTTGTTGAACTGACTTGTATTCTCGGCGTTAAAGCGGTTATGTGCAACGATGGAAGTCGACGTAAAGTTGATATTGGAATCGGTTTTATATTGAATTCTGGGAGAAATACGCAGGGATTCATCGCTACGCTTACTCTGCGATACATTCTGAAATTGGCTCTTGCTGCCCAATAATATATTTTCATTGACGAATGTCGTCGTTGAGTCTTCTGGTTGACTTGCACTTATACGATCTTTGGATAAGCTGACGCTAACGGTATGAGAAAGATTGCCATTTTTATCGGAATGAAACCAATCTACGCTGCCCGTGTTTTGGAACATATGACCAATACTGGCCTTGATACTATGCTGCTTGTTGGATGCCGATTTTTTGAGAATGACATTGATCGTGCCCGCCATCGCTTGCGTACTAAATTGCGCATTCGCACCACGATAAATTTCAACGCGCTCTATCATATTGAGCGGAATATCTTCCACGGTAATACCGCGAGGCGCTTCACCATCGATCAGAATTTGGGTATAGCCAGCCGCCATTCCTAAAAGGTGCAACTTGTTGTTAGTGACTTGAACACCAGGAACACGTTTCATCGCATCCACGACGTTGTTGTCACCAAAACGTGTGAGCTCAGCATTGGTGACAATAGATCGCGCAGCGGTTTCGGTGCGAGCGAATTGTTCTTGTGTTTTGCCTTGTATTTCAACACGTTGTGGTTGGGCTTGCGGTTGGGATTTAACGTCGCTAGCCTGCTGTGCATGTGCTGAGACAGCAATAACATTGCAGAGAATAAGGGTGATGACTGAACTTTTTGGTGTTTGCATGATGGCCTCTAAAAAAATGAAAAACAGTGAGAGCTGTTGACGGCTCGCACTGTATCGATTTTTTCTTTGGGTTATCAGGAATATGCGACGAAACGACAAAAACTGGCGTTGAAAAAACAATTTTTAGTACCGAGCTAATTTCAAGAACATCACAAAACGGCAGTCTTGCTTCTTGGTTAGTACCGTTTTGCTTGGTCGCTGATGTTAAAAAATATCGCTGAGTAAATGCTCTTTTCTTTCGGACTTTATGTTCACGCCTGGGGCTGTCGCGAAACATAATGGCGGGCTGCTTGATAGCTGTTGTAGGTGTGTTCGATTGCTTACAGACTAGACTTCAAGGTGTTAAAAAGAAATGCGGGAAGGGACTTACAAAAAAACTGGGGTCTACGACAAATGTTGTCCGTATTGACGAACCTAGCTATTGACCTTGATGTAGTGCATGTACAAATAGTCTGAAATTAATGCCATCGAATACGCACCTAAGAGGTAAGTGGAAACCATAGCCTCACTTCGGGTGCTAGCTTGCGCAGCGTATTTTTTCGTCTTGACGCAAAATAGATATTGAAAAACTCTAATGATTTAGGTATTTTTCTATGAAATATTGATTGGCCTTGCAATTTTCTGAGAAATAATCATCGCACCAAAGATTAAACCTGAGTTTTTTACTTCAATTACCTTGAATGGAGTCAGTCTATGCGAGTAAGTTTTATGTCCCCCATACTCAGCATCCTAGCAATAGGTGCATCTATCAACGCTAATGCTGCGACACCAGTATCTTGTCCATACACATCCAAAGAGCTTAAAGAGACTTTTGGTATTGAATTTAAAGAAGGGCAAGTTGGTTTTGAGTCTGATTTCGGTACCGGAAAATCACTGAGCTGTCGCTACCAGAGCAAAGATATGACGCTCATGGTGAAACAGACTGTCATGAAGAATCCATCTCAAACGCAAGGTTGGGATAGTGCACTAGCAGGCAAGAAGATGAAGCTACCGAATGATTCTGATAACGCTCAAGTTCAAACCGATCAAGGGGATAATACGAATCCCAATCTGCACTACGCACGTCAAGGCGATATCGTGGAAATTCGAATGATGGGCATAGGAAAGACCAATCCCGCATTTGAGGCAATACAAAAGAAAATTACAAACCTCCGGCGCCTTCCTTAGTTCAAATTGAAACACCTATCAACACCTATTAAAGGGTTCATCGGTCTTTGCAATTTTTCTTTTTGAAAAATACGGTGGGTGCGAATCTCAATTTCAGTGTGCAGTAGATGTGTAGCAGGAGCCAGTTCTAGTTAGAACTGGCTTCAAGCGTATGCGGGCGACGAGTAAAACATAAGTATTTTTTTGCGCGGTCAGTAAAAATACAAAATTCTGCTCGGATGTTTAGGGCAAATGGATGCGCAATATGCGTAGCCATAAGTGCAGCCTTATGACTTAACGCTCGATGTTGTATTCTATCGTCACCACCACTCTTGCCACTTTATCGATCGTGGTCTTATCGTAAGTACCGCCATACTCATTCGCGTCAATCACCGTACCGACCGGTAAAATATAGAAAGCACCCTGTGAAGCAGAACGCATGGCACCGACTTTGACGCCGCCATATTTAGCAAATTCGGTAGCGCGCTTATTCGCATTTTCGGTGGCTGCGCCAATCAAGGACATTTTAATATCCTCTAAATTTGAGACTAAGAACAAGGGGCTATCGTAGAACACGGGCTGACCATCGGCCTCCAATTGCAGCGCATCCTTGCTAATGTTCGTGATCTTAGTCAAATCAGTACTGGTGACCAAAATGCTTTGCGCCGCACTAAAACCGCGTTGCACCTGACGAGTGCGTCCTTCCGGCAAATCTTCCATCACCATATTCGGCGTCACAGTTTCCTCCGATTCCTTCAATGCACTTTTCGCAAATGCATGTTTTTCGAAAAATTGGTCGAGTATCGGTCGTGTTTTTCTGAGCTTAGCTAAGGCTTCAGCAAAAGTAGGCGCAATGACCTGCACGCCGATCTTCCACTCAGCATAGTTCGCCACCACATTTTTTTCTGCCAGACCCTTCACCGAAATACTTTGCCGACCCGCTCCGATGTTTTTGGCCTGGATACCAAAAATAAAAGCGGCTGCCGACATACCTATCGCCAATAAAACACCCAACGCAATCAATGCGCGTGCCAGTTCTTTGTTCATTTACCGCTCCAAAAAATGCAGAAAAATTGCTGAAAAGTTGAGACTACTATTTCCCACGCCTAATGCAAGGCAAATTCAAGCAAACATCAAGGCCAAACGACGCCAAAAACCATCGCTAACTCGCCACAAGAGGTCCGTTCGAATATTAATACATTTCATCAGTAAAGTTGGAATATAAGAACGGCCCGCGCTCACTCCAATGGCTGGTTTTCCTGACGAATCCGCGGCGTGCACCATGCCCTACACACCGGTCGCCAGTATTAGGCAAGTATCAAGCGAGTATCTGGACTCTGCATCAGCAGGGTCTGTCAGGTCTAGACTGTGTGGCTTTATCCCGCCAATAATGTCCGGCGGCGCGCCCGCAGAAATGGCAGCTTGAAGAATGATCGGTGCCGCTTCGCAAGTGGATTTTGGCGCGTATGGATGCGGCGAGAACACAATTTAATTGGGCGTCTTCAAATAAATCAGTGCGTTGAAAATTATGGTGGAGTTCAGATTGGTTTAGGGAATAAATCCGCGCACGATGCGTATCGGCCGCGGCCAACGGGGCAACACGAAATCGCATCCACCAGCTCTTGTCGGAACGCGGCATAAATAGCCTGCATGCGCTCTATAAGGGCATTGAGTTCCTGCAAATTGGTCGAGGCATGAGCGCTTACACCACCGGATAAGCCTGTGCAATCTTCGTACCCATTTTGTAATGCACGCCAAGTTGCGCATTAAAACAGACGTTAGACTTTGCTTCGAAGAGCATGACAATGTCTGATCCACCAAATTGAAAATACGACATTTCTTCACCTTTACGTAGCGTTACGCCCACTTCGGCGGTGAGGATCACCGATGACACCTGGCACATGCCGATCGGCAGTATGGCGATCATGCCGATGGCGGTATCGAGCACGATCAGTCCGCGCGATTGGGCGAATTGATAGCCAGTATTGTCAAGCCCATTAAAGATCCGTTTTGCTGCAAGTTGATGTGAACCTTGCGCATCGCCACTGATGGGTTCGGCCACCACTTCGAAATACACCTGACCCGGTATCACGCGCGCTTCCAGTACGGTGCCACCTACCGGAGCATGCTGGCGGTGATAGTCGGTAGGGCTTAAAAACGCGTGTATGAATTGACCATTGATAAAACGATCTTTGTAGGGACTGCCTTCGAGTAATTCGTTGACTGACCAATGCAAATTTTTAACCGTAATTTGCGAATCTCTGCGGATTTCCCATTGGCCTGCAAAGGTGGAATCGGCTGGCGAGATAATAATATTTGAATCGGCAACGGCTGCTACCGGGCGCATACCGGGTTTGAAGTTGCGGGCAAAAAATTGGTTGAAACTTTTCCAACCGCCGTGCGGAACAATGTAATCACTCATGTTGTAGGTGGGAGAGTCATTAAACGATTGCAGAGACTCAACGGTCAAAGATTCCGGTGTATCCATAAATAAGCCTAGCGCATCGGCAAAACGCACCATCCAAGCCGATAGGGGTTTGAGCGCCGCTGCGTTCTCATGTGGCAGCACGCGATTTTGCAGAGCGAGTAAAGATGGCTGATCGAGTATGTAATGGAATTTGCAGAGTTTGTTGTAAACCAAGCGACCCGGCTTGTCTTCACTAGGTATCCAGTGCAGCAGATCGTTAATCCATGCCAGATAAGCATCCAAGGTTTGAATGTCATGCAAATCGTCGATATTGCTTTTTTGCACCATTGAGATGGCCTCATCGAATTTGTCTTCCCACTCGTTGACCTTGATCAACTCCTTGAGTTCCAACACTACGTTATGCCATGCCTTCATGATCGTTATCCTTTTTCGTCGCATTGCCGCAAGTGAAACACGCGCAGCACCACCCATCAGTGCGTAAGCAGACATAAAGAACGAAAACATTCGTGTACTGGCGTAAAGACCTAGTGGATCGATGCGCTCAAATTTTTTTATTGTGGAATACCGCGGAATGACAGAGACAGGTCTGATTGACCTCAATCGCAATAGGCAGCAACTGATGCAGCGATCAAGGGATTGATTAGTGCTCCCTCAAAATGAGGAGAAGAACGTGACCAGCTCCAACATTAATACATTTCATCCGTGAGTTTGGACTATTAGAACTATGTCTTCTGATGCCGGAGGATGACTCGGTTTGGTTCACTCCAAAATGTGTCAAGTCAATTTCTAACTTTCTTGACGAAAACCTATGCGATACTCTCATCACTTCCAATAACAGGAGAACAAAACCATGCAAGCTTTGCGTCTTTCACGATTAGCAGCACTCATACTCTTGACGCTCGCAGGTGCAAGCGCTAGTGCCCAGTCGGTTGATGAACAAATTAGCCGCGTCACGAGCAAAATGACGCCAAGCATCGTGATTAAGGGCGCACCAGAAAAACATCACACGCTAGCGGACAGCATGGCGAAATATAATGTGCAGGGCGTATCGATTGCACTTATTCATGACGGCAAACTCGCTTGGGCACAAGGTTTCGGCGTAAAGACAGCAGGTAGCAAAGATGCCGTCACGAGCAACACCCTGTTTCAAGCTGCATCAATCAGCAAACCCGTCTCAGCCACCGCGATGCTCAAATTAGTCGAGCAAGGTAAGCTTTCACTCGATGCCCCCATCAATACTTTTCTCAAAACTTGGCAATTGCCCGACAACGATTTTACCAAGACTGAGCCTGTGACTTTGCGTCGTTTAGTGTCGCACTCTGCAGGCTTGAATGGCCATGGTTTTCCCGGTTATGCAAGTGATGCGACCGTGCCAACTGTTCAACAAATACTAGACGGCAAAGCGCCCGCTAACACCAAAGCGATACGGGTTGTAATGACACCGGGATCTACGTGGAGATACTCCGGTGGTGGCACAACCATCATGCAATTAGCGATGGTAGAGACTACTGGCGAGGCCTTCCCCGCCCTGATGCAAAGACTCGTGCTGGATCCTATCGGTATGCAGAACAGTGCCTTCGAGCAACCGCTATCCAAAGCCAAGCAAGACCTAGCTGCCGCCGGACACGATGATCAAGGAAAAATGATTAGCGGACGCTGGCACACCTACCCCGAATTAGCCGCTGCAGGGTTGTGGACGACTCCAACTGATCTGACCAAGTGGGCCATCGAAATCGCCGAGGCACGCGCGGGTAAGTCGACCAAGACCCTGTCTCAAAAAATGGCGGCCGAGATGCTCACCGAACAAAAAGCGCCATCTGGCTTAGGCCCGGCGCTGGGTAACTCAGGCGATGCAATGTATTTTCAGCATGGTGGCAGTAACCAAGGATACAGTTGTTTTGTCGTTTATTTTCCCGCCCTAGGCCGTGGCGCAGCAATCATGACCAATGGCGACGCTGGCTCTGTCGTTTATCGCCAAATACTCAATTCACTTGCCAAAGAATATCAATGGCCAGCCTACAAAGCCCGCGAAATTGAACCGATCGCGCTAGACGCAAGTATGTTGGATCAATTATCTGGCGAGTACCCATTACCGCCGATGTCACCGACCGCCCCCCCAATATCAGCGTTCATCACACAGGAAAATGGAAAACTCATGATTGAAGCAAAGCAGTTTTTAGCAAAGGATGAAATCGTGCTGCTCGCTAATGATGAACTGCTTGTACCGGACAACGGATTTCAATTGAAAGTCGCCAGAGATAAAGATGGTCGGGTTTCTCATTTGGAATTTGGCAAAATGAAATTAGTGAAAAAAGGCCGATAGGCTTTACGACAAACGCAAGAGCTTGAAACTAGTCTTGTCGTCAGATTTCAAGTCGAAAAATGTGGATTGTGAGGAGGTAGGGCGTAAAAGCCACGTCCACGATGATGCTCGTTACAGGAAATAAAGATACGACATTGATGACGAACTTTTTGGGGGCAGATCATCACTTGCATCGCCATGTTTTTAAATGTCTTAGTAATAGCCTCGATCTGATATCGGTTTCGGTAACACTTTTAAGACTATATTGGGTAAAAATGCGCACAAAATCATCAGCTCCTTCCCCCCCGGGAGAGGCGGGTAGGAAAAAAGTTGCCTGGCTCATGTATCAATAAGATAGTGTTAGGAAGGTGATTTTCATACGAGGTTTCGAAAGACTCTTTGCCGCACCGAAAAGGAGTCAGTGCTACCTCTACGACTTTTCATCCGTGATGTTGGAATGCTATACCTTAACGCCGAAGATGATCCGATTCCGCTCATGCGTTGCTTAGTTCTTGTTTCACAAATTAGTCGCGTGCCAAGTACTTCACAAGTAATTTTTCTAAGGTTTTTTCCTTCGAAAGTTTATGCAGTGCCGCCTCAAATTTTTCTTGTGATAATTGACTAGCTTTGATGCGTGCGCAATAAACTGGCGTGCTATCAATAATTAAGGGCGATTCTCTTAAACTGGCAAAGTTTGCATCTGTTTTTTGGAGATAGCGAAATTGGGTTTGTCGGACTATGGTGTAGTCGGTGCGTTTTAACTTTTGTTTTAATAGTGCGCTATCGAATGTCGGCGCATCTTGACGGTATGCAAGTTTTTTCTCAAACAAATATTCTATCGGAGGATAACGGTATCCCAATAAGGTGCCGATATGCTTTCCAATTAATTCCTGTTGCGTCGTAATAAGTGGCATAGTTTCATCACCAACCAATACGTCATCGATATTCATCAGTGGCAACTTCGCCCAATCATAAAAGTCAGCTGAAGCGCCTCGCCAAGCTGGGGATGCGAAGCAAGCCACATCGATACTAGACTGTATGCCTGGCAGTTCCATACGTTTGCGCGATAACATCACATGAACCGCTTTCAATCCAAGTTCCGCCGCTAGCGCATTTTCGAAATCTGGTACGTAACCACCACTATATACCTTGCTATTGCTCGTTTTTGTAATGCGGCCCTCTGGCATTGTCGCTACATCAGGAGCGAGGAAACGCAATGAACTTTGCTGCGCAGAAACGCTGGTGCAGAGAAAAAGGAAGCACAATGAAATGAGATTCAATTTGGCAGACATTGCGGAGATTTTAGAAAATCGTTTGAGGTCATCCATAGTATAGACTTAAAACAGAGAGAAAATTGATGACATCTTTTCTCTTTTTTTCATGGCTTATGCTTGTTCATAGGAGCGTTCGACCCAAGGTGATGTAACGCGACTAGGAATCACCCATTCTCCAATTCCTTTCTGGACATTTCAAAATGTGTCATATCAAGACTTAAACCTTGCCGCTCACTACAGCACCGTCCCACCCATTTCAATTAAACTTCTGCTGTACTTCGAGTTTGAACGTGCGTTTGAACTGACCCATTTCTGTTGTATTTTGGGTTAACATGCCCTACGAATTTTTCGTTTTATTGTATTTGCCAGTGTTAAAAGTGTTACCTTTCAACTCAATATTGGACGATGGGTTTTGGTGCCGTCTCCAGGTAATTTGATGCAAATTTTGGCGTAGCGTAAGGCCTTTTTTGATTCAACCCCACAACCCAGGAGTACTAACATGCATACAAAAATAACGGCTCTTATTTTGGCAGCTGTCACAACAACACCATTTGGCGCTTTTGCACAAGATGCGCATTCGAATGATCACGGTTCTGTGTCGAAAGAAGTCATCGAACTTCAACGAGCGAATTTGACAAAGAATACCAATGCTAAAGGCTTTGGGCCACAGTCTCCCCGTGATCTCGCCACGCGACATGGTAGCAATTCCGTCATCTTCAATCAGACGCCAGCGCACACGAATTTGAATTTGTGTAACATCCACTTCCATGAAAATGCTGAACACAAGGGCGGACAGTTTACGACTTTTGCAGGAAACGGCGATGGCAAGGGCTTCCAAACTGGTTTCAAATACTCGGGTAAGCTCACCAAGGCAGAGTTGTCTCCACTCAAAGAAGAAGTCTGTAAGAACGAGCATGGTGGCCTCCAATCCGGAGATACCATCGAAGTCCATTACGTCCATTCTTCTGCGCTAGTCACGCCAGGGCCGACCTTAGGCGCGTGCTTAAATGACGCCATCAAAAATCCACAACTCCGCGTCGAAGCCCAAGTTTATGTGCTGGTAAATGATCCTAAAGCTCGTGACTTTGGTGAGTTGACTAAGCTAGGGACGAAGGGGAATTTTCAACAGGCTTTGGGTATCCCTAAAAATACAGGCAAGCCAATACAATATGCTGGTTCAACGACGGGTCCTGCCTACAACGAACAAGGTTCGCCGTTCCAAGTTTCGTGGAGCGTTCGTCCCAAAGTAGCTAAGGTCAATATCGAGTCTGTTGGCAAATGGTGCGAGGGAAATGTCTTTAAAGAAGACCACGCCCATGGTGTCAGAAATTTAGTGACCGATCCTGCTTTGATTTCTAATATCAATAAATGATATGAGCTAGACGAGAATTGCCGCTGTTGATGCGGCATTTCTGTCTTCTCTCTTTTGCCGCAACTCGTGGTTTCGCCTGTCAACCCAATAATCAGCAAGAGTCGTATCGACTCGAAATACTCGATACGTACTCTTCAAACTGAGCCGGTTCAAACATTAGTACATTTCATTCGTGTTGTTGGCATGTTGGAGCCGACCGCTTGCTTGCATTTTTGAAATCGCTCGACATTGTCGGCTTCGCCGATCAAGAAGGGATAATCACCGGATTGATGATAGCTATTTCGTTGTTGCATCAAGATAGCGTATGCGGAATCGCCTGAGATTTTTAGTGTGGTAAATAGTTTGGTATTCATGACCACGAATTTGTATAAAATAATCAAACACCGAAAGTGACCGTCAAGGATGATCCCGTTATACTCAACTCAAAATGTCTCATGTCAAAACTTGACCCTCGATCCTCGTGGTTCTAATTTGAATTTCTCTAAAGAGCTATTCGTTCGATACCCGCACAGTAAAATTATCCTTCATCAGCGCATTTAGGAATCGTTGATCGTTGATTTCCAACTGCTGAGGCGTGCCGCTCAATATCGGCATTCTTGACCAAAACAAAAATGCCTGCGCATTCAAATCCTTGTGCGTTAAAGCGGAAACGTCGACCTTCTTCATTTGGTGCAAACCTTTGTGCTCATCGACCTTGACGTCGCTGGGAGCACTGTAAATCGCCTTCCCAAAGCTTGTATCATCACGCCACAACATCTCTCTTTTCCAAAATTGGACAGGAACCGGATTGGCAACGACGAGGCTAGGTGTTAATCCGAAACGACTCTGAACGGCTTGCACGGTCAATTGCTCGGCTCTTGTGGAGATATAGCCATTCGCCACAGTATAGGTGCCGATCAATGCGGCGCTAACTATTGCTGGCATTGACCAATTCATTGCGTTACGCCGCTCGCGTCGATAGGAAAAGTAGATCCCTAGCGTTGCCGCGCCCCAGATCCACACATCGATAATAAAAATCGAATCACCATAGAACCATAGCGAAGAGAATGGTTCGAGAAATCGCACGCCATAGCTGTTTAGCCAATCGAGTAAAGGATGGCTCAGGCATCCGAGATAGGCCAAACCAAGCAACCATGTCTTATCGATAGGAAGGCGATTATCCGGGCGTTTTCCTCTTCTGGTTTGCCAAGCATCAAACCAAAGCATACAAGCCCATAGTAGCAGGGGCAACAAAAGCATGGCAATGGGGCCATGTGTCAATCCGCGGCGCAGTGCTAGATGCTGATGTCCTCCCAGCAAAGTTGCAACAACATCGATATCGGGAATATTGGCGGCAATGATCAAGGTCGGCATCGCGAAACCAGTTTTGCGTTTGAGGCCCATTTGCCCAACGAGCGCACCAACGAGAGAATGGGTCAGATTATCCATGAGAGAGAGCCTTATCGCGTTAGGTTGAAAAACCCGATGTTTTTATTCGAAACAAATCCAGATGAATCATTTCATCGGATTCAAATTTCGGTTTTTCATTATAGCTAAAGCTCGTTCTTTAGGATTTTTTTCGAGCATCTAATTAAGTTCGTAGGTAGATTAGTGCCCACGGATATTTTCGACGTGCATGGAGGATACTCAATCTCTCTATTTGCTCTTTTTTGATGCGATAGTAAACCACGTAGTTCTGATGAATCACCAAGTAACGAGTTGAAACGAGTTGAGAGAACCAGTCCCCGTACGCCAGAGTGACGGATACTCTTTTAGATTTGAAATCGGTTGAAGTGTACTGAGAAGCAAATTTTTAGCGGCACTAGAATCGCCCGCTGCGATATCAGCAAGCATATACTCAAGGATTTGAGAAGCTCTTTTTGTTCACTCATAGCAGTCAACTGAAGCTTTTAGAACCATTCACATGGACGTCACATTCCGCTAGCAAACTTCGCCCCAGAATGCTTTTGTCAAAATTCCTCAAAGTGTATATCGGTGTCTATGCCACGCTTTTTCTTCAGATCTAAACAAGCTTTTTTAATTGCTATCAGTGCGAGCCTAGTTCTGGCTGGCTGCGGTGGCTCAATTCCAGATCAGGTTTCAACCACGCCTAAAGGATATCAGCCAGCACCTATTGGCAATGTGATTTTCTTTGATGGTATGAGAAAGGAATACTTGATCCTGAAAACCAGTACAGGTTTTAGTGTGACAAAGGGGGGAAATTCACAAAACTATAGCGACGCGTCGACATTTCGATTCAAGGACATGCGTGTCAATCTCTCCATGGGTGACATATCAAAAACTATCAGAATCGACAATTTAAAATCCATTATCGAGTTATATATCGCATTTTTTAACCGCATTCCCGAAGCAGATGGTTTAGCGTATTGGCTAAGCGAAAGTAAGAAAGGAATAAGTATCGAGGAGATGTCCGAAAACTTCTATAGCGCAGCTTTGATGTATCCGAATTTGACTGGATTTACGCCAAGCATGAACACCACAGATTTTGTGCGAGTGATCTATAAAAATGTCTTAGGCCGTGATGGCGTTTCAGCTCCCACAAACGAAGAAGTCGATTATTGGGCGACAGAAATTAATAATAAAAATCGAACCCGCGGTGGCGTAGTTAGTGTGATGCTCAATTCGGCACAAACTTTCAAAGATGACCCAACTTGGAGTTGGGTACCGAGACTTCTAAACAACAAAGCAGCAGTAGCACGCTTGTTTGCGGTAGAGCAAGGTATTAGTTTTAACACGACAGAAGATTCAATTAGCCAAGGCATGCTTATCGCTCGCGCTGTGACATCCAGCGACACCAGCAAAGCCATATCACTGTTTGGTTTTGCTGACACTAATTTTGATTTAACAGCGAAGGGTGCAAGCATCGAATTTATCGCTGTTAAAAATGTCATCAACAAGCACTGCATGATTTGCCATAGTGATGAGGTGAGAAATGGTGGGATAGCGCTCGACAAGGATGTTCTAATTCGATACTACGCTGGATCAATATACTCGACGACTATTATCAAAAAAACGATGCCACGAGGTGGCGGTCTCAATGCAGAAGAAGTGTCTGCCATAAATCAATGGATTGCGACCGGCGCGAATTAATCGGTCGTTCCAAAATAGGATGGCCAACTGAATCTATTGAAGGTATTGAATGTATTGAATGTATTGAATGTTGATAATCACTTATCTTGTGGCGAGATTGGCGAATGTTTCGCAGCCTTGATCGACTATATCCGTGCAATACCAATATTGCTGCCATGCGAGTTTGACTGCGGCGTCTTGATCCCGTGGGGGATTTTTGACGATGCACTCAATCACGTCACCTGAGACGCCGACGATTTCTGCACTGAATTCTTTTTGCCAATATTGATGCATTGCCCAATGCACTTCGGGATCGGGGCAATGATCTTAGATCCCTCTGTCGAACGGGTTCGAGTGTGCTTTTTTCCGCGACTTTGGCAAAGCGTAAACACTTTTTGTGCTCGGGAGATTGCCCTTACAAGGCCAATCCGTTACGTCGGTAGACAACATGTTGTCTGAAACCCCGTTTACACCGTGACGACGACACAAACTACACCTTGCTAGAGCCTCCCCTTCATGCTTTAAGTTGGGTGGAGCAAAAACGCCAAGCGACTCGCCAAATGTGCAATTGTCGTCGTAGCGTTCTTCACTCAAAACGGGAACGCAATGATCATTTGAACGTTAATGTTGATCAGCGTTTTCAAGGAGATGGGGAGCAGTCTAATGCAAAATATGGATTCATGATCGCTCGTTTTATTCCACTGCTTCTTGAAGTCGCTCGACAAATGGGGAAGGTTGGGACGGGGATGGGTTTCGATAATTCAACAGTGGAATTCTCCTACGAAAACCCATCCCCACCCTAGCCCTCCCCCTTGAAGAGGGAGGGAATGTCCCTAGCATTCCATTTCTTACTCCGGACAGCAGTGGCGTGAAGTCCGGTATGACGGACATTGGGCTTTCGGGAAATCATTGACGTCTTGAGATGACTTGTGTGGCTACCGATGGCCTAATCGCGAAGAAAATAGGGTTTCAGGCAAGAGATCTTCATGTCGTCTTTTTACCCTTCTATTACCTCAATATACCTGTTTGTCCTTTTCCGGTCGTTTTTCAAGTTCCCCAGCTTTACAGTGCAGCCTAAGTTCACTTTTGCGGGAATCATCATGTTAGACATTCGTCACGTTACTAAAATATATGGAAAAAATGCACCAGCGGTCGCGGATCTTTCTCTGCAGCTTAGTCGCGGGGTCATCGGTCTGATTGGACATAATGGCGCAGGTAAAACTTCCTTGATGCAAATGATCGCCACGCTCACCAAACCTAGTAGCGGACAGATTTTGTTTCAAGGTGTCGATATCACCAAGAACCCCAATGCGATTCGTCGCCATTTGGGCTTCTTACCTCAAGACTTCGGTGTGTACCCGAATCTGAGCGCGAAAGAATTCATGCAATATTTTGCGGCGCTAAAAGGTGTACGCAATCCGAAACGCATTAGCGATTTACTAGAGATGGTGAATTTGCACGATCATGCGCACCGTCCTGCGGCCTCATTTTCTGGCGGTATGCGTCGTCGTCTTGGGATTGCCCAAGCCTTACTGAATGATCCCGACATTTTGATCGTGGATGAACCAACCGCGGGACTCGATCCCGAAGAGCGTCTGCGTTTTCGTAATCTCTTGGGTGACTTGGGTGTCAATAAACTCATCATCATGTCGACCCATATTGTGTCCGACGTAGAAAGTATCGCGACAGAATTGGCGATCATGCGTAAAGGGCATTTGATCGCTCACGAAACGCCGGATGCCTTTCTGGATAAAGCACGTGGTGAAATTTGGTCGGTCACGGTGAGTCAAGAAGAGCACGCTGCACTGCGCGACAAAGTGAATGTATTGCATGCACAACGTCAAGGCGATCGTGTCAGCTTACGCATTGCGCATCCACATTCGCCATGGCCAGGTGCTGTCAATGCAGAACCAAACTTGGAAGAAGCCTTAATGTCGCAGCGCTACGCCAGTCAGGGGAGTAGTGTATGAATCTCGACCTCTTGTTGACCTTGGTAAAAATGGAAGTGCGCTTGCGCATGCGCAGAGTCGGCACCATGATTGCCTTATTGATTGTGATTGGCGTGACTTGGGCCATGGTGTCGCGACCAAGCGCCGGCATGTCGATGATGGTGGTTGACCGTGCCCGTACGCTATACACCAGTTCGACCTTAGCGCTTGGTAGTGTGACCTTAAGCTCTGGCTTGTTGGCGATGATAGGTTTTTATTTGGTGCGCGGTCGCGTGGTGGAAGATATTCGCAGCGGCATCGGTGGCGTGATCGCCGCAACAGAGGTGAGCAATTTGCTGTTCTTGATTGCGCGCTGGTTGGGTGGTGTTGCCTATTTAGGCGCGATCGGTTTGACGGTGATGCTCACCATGATGGTGCGTCACCTGATTGATGGCGTAGGTCCCTTGCAGCCTCTAATTTATCTGCAAACTTATGCACTGATCTTAACACCATTAATCTTTTTTTCAGTCAGTTTCGCCATCCTGTTTGATAGCTTTCAAGTGTTGATGGGGAAGTTTGGTGATGTCGCCTATTTCTTTGTCTTTTGCGCGTTTATTGGGATCATTGCTCCCAACATAGAAAATATGAGCGTGGCAGGTTCGCCACTCCTTGCCTTGGATTTTTTCGGCATTGGTACCACAATTGTCATCACGAAAATGCATTTCCATTCCCATTTCGTCTCGATCGGCGGCAGTAATTTTGATCCAGCTCTTGCGCCTAGAGTTTTGCCAGATATGGTTTGGTGGACCATGCCTGTGCTGTATCGCTTAGCTAGCGCTTGTCTGGCATTGCTGCCATTGGTCCCCGCTGTTTTACGTTTCCACCGCTTTTCGCCAGATCGAATCAAGGCGAGCGCCGGCAATAAACGTCGCAGCCCGCTCGAGATACTCAATCAAATTCTGCGCCCACTCTCATTTTTGGTGCAGCCTGTTTTTGCCTTGGCGATACGCACACCTGGCAAGGCCGGTGAAGTTTTCGCGGAGTTGGGCTTGTGCCTAATCAGCTCTCCAATCGCGATACTGTCTATTATTGGTCTCAACATCGCTGCAATGCTGATGCCCGCCCAGCAAATGTCAGGAATATTGATCGCAGCGGTAGCGATTTGGATGATCCTGATCTCCGACTTCGCAACACGCGACTACCAAGCTGATAGCGAAGCCATGAGCGGTGCGACGGCCAGTGGCACTTCGGGACGTTATAGCCGACAGTTGGCAACCGCACTCTTACTGGCTAGCTTGATGATGGTAGGTGTTGCATCTCGCGGCGTAGCCTTAGGCCTTCTGTCATTACCGGCACTGCTTTCTGGCGTTTTCATGTTGGCGTCGTTTGCAACGCTGTTAGGTCGCTTTACTCGTACCTCGCGTGCCTTCACCGTGCTGTCACTCTTTTGGGTCTACGTGGCGGTGCAAATCCGTAACGTTTCCTGGATCGATGTGGTTGGATTTAATGGTGTTGCCAATACCAGCACCATCAGTTTTTTCACCGCCCTTGGTATCGGTTTGGCGATATCAGGTTATGCCTACAACCATTACAAGGCGCGCTAAGACCTGCTCTGTCACACTGTCAGCGACGAATTCTTTTTGTCAGTGTTGATGTATCGCGCGATGTACTAAGGGTAGAGATCTCTGTACGATCGTAGCTAGCGGTCGAAGTTTGAGTTTGCGATGCTCGCTGTGCCGAAGCACAGCGAGCATCGCAAACTCAAAAGACTGACTGTTAGTTAAATACCGCCGCTTCGCCTGTGGTTTTGGTTGTAGCGAAAAAGATCTGTATTCATACTCTTCAATTGAGGATCAAGATAAATTGAAGATTGGTTCTAGGGTGGACTGATAAGGTTTTATCAGAAAAAATTTATGCCAAGACTTAAATTCACATTCTGCATGCTCGCAAATTTAGCGCGTTTAAAATTATCGCTCAAATAGTTATCTCCATCCTCGCTGCATGCTTCAAACGCTCGTCACATTGAATTATCTAAATAAGCCCAACATCGATGTCATCGTCGACGTTTGAACTCAGGACCTACAAATACTAAGCCCGCGCGCCCACGCTCTAATTCAAAGTGACTAAGTCGCCGGTCACGATTTTGTTGAAG
>CAUPNA010000019.1:0-40514 GCA_963512475.1 uncultured Undibacterium sp. | reverse complement strand
TTCGCTTGAGAGGCACCATCGGAACCCGTGAACATAGAACGGAAATCTTGCTGCGCTGGTCGCGCTGCAGGCAGATTATCGAGCACTTGAAGCAATGTGCGTGCACCCATATTTTCAATTTGTTTGGCATCAATAATTTGCACTGGTGACGCGGTTTCTGCGTTCACGCGTTTAATGCTGGAACCAGTAACTTCAACTCTTTGTACTTTCTCTTGTTTATCTTTCTCTTGCACCTCTTGAGCGTAAGCACAAGTGATTGAGGCATAACCGACTGCGGTGAGTGCGATCACTATTTTCTTCAGTTTCATTTTTATCTCCTTTTTTGAATATCGATACGTATGTATGGACACCATAAGAATGACTCGCAGAAAAATTCGCGAAAGCATGCAGAGTGTGTCTTACCGATGAAAGATAAAGGAAAAATAAAGAGCGCGACAGCGAGTAATGTTTAAGCGCTCATCAAGAAAAATTAGATGATTGACTCACTGGATTATTTGACGACTACATCAAAGAAAACACCAAAGAAAAAAGAGTGCATTTCAACATGAAATACACTCTTTTTTGAATTCAATGTCTTCAGAATATGAGGACACTACCCGCCAGACAAAGCACGCCACGCAGTGACATACGCATCAGCATTGGCTCGTACTTGCTCCACATTCCAACCTGCTTTATACAAATTCGAACCCAATCCAAATCCCTGCGCGCCAGCATCGACATACACTTGCATACCATCCGGTTTAACACCGCCAACAGGCAGGCAAATAGTAGTCGCCGGCAATACAGAGCGCCAGGCTTTCAAAGCGGACGGCGGCACGCTTTCAGAGGGAAATAATTTCAACGCATCCGCCCCTGCGTGCAAAGCGGCGAAGGCTTCCGTCAATGTAGCCACACCAGGTGTACATAGCATGTTCAATGCTTTTGCTGCACGAATTACTGCGGTATCCGCATGCGGCATCACAATCAGTCGCCCACCCACTTGATGTACAGCGGTGACCTGATCTGACGTCATCACCGTACCAGCCCCAATCAAACAATCTTCGGGCAAATGCTGTACCAGCAAAGCAATACTGGCAATGGCATCCGGCGAGTTCAATGGAATTTCTATACAACGAAAACCGGTATCGTAAATCGTTCTCGCGACATCGACGCATTCACTACTTTGTATGCCACGTAAAATTGCAATCAAAGGAATGGGTGAAAGATAGGTAGATAGGCTGAGATTCATAAAAATTTTTTAGCAAACAAAGAAAAAAACGCTCTCAGCCAAAATAGCATGGTGAGAGCGCAGATACAAGCATCGTCAAGTTTAGGTAAGAATTAACAGACGACACGATTCCCCCGAATCGAGATTAGAATTTGTAATGGTATTCAGTTGTCAAACGTGCGGAAATAATTCCTATGAAATTGCGGAGATCAACATCAAATCAGTAACAACACAGCCTCACCATAAAAAAGTCTAGTCCGATCTGACCTTTGACGCCAACGACATAAATTTAACTTCTCGTTCAGTTTTACTTAATGAGTTTAGTACCGTTTTTTTTAGACCCAAAATTTGTCAATAAAGTTATCGATAAGGTATAGGCGCAGAAATAGCACACACGATGAACAGGCAACTCAACATGCTCATTTAGTTTTTTCTCATGAGATCACTGGAAAACTCGTGATTAGAAATAGATAGGATGTGTTGTGTGGTTGCGAACTCACCACAAAATGGTTTGCCATATTGCCATATGTGCCACAGCACCAGATAAAACGGTAACCACGGCTTCACTCATGCTGGCTAGCTAGATCGCAATAAAGTGTACGCGCACCAAATAAAACTAAAGGCGACCATTAATCTTAATACCTGTGTCATAAACTTCCGTTAAGTTATGCTGCAATCCTTCTCTAAGCCTAGTCCTTATCAGGTCGTTTATGATAGTTAAACAGTTGCTTAAAACTCGCAGCAAGGCGGCTCAAGCTCATGCAGGGTTAGCAGTACTCAATCAAAACGTCACGTCACTTCACTTCACTATTTAAATAGAAAATCACGAGTCATATGGATATGAATAACGATAAAAAAGACAGAAGAAATTTCCTAAAATGGGTGGCGCAGACCAGCGTCGCATCGACCAGTATAGTTGCCCTACCTACGAGCATTGCCAAGGCGCTCTCGATCGCGCCAAACAGTCCGAGCAAAAGTATCCAAGACGTCAAACATGTCGTCATCTTTATGCAGGAAAATCGATCTTTTGATCACTACTTCGGTTGCCTAAAAGGTGTACGCGGTTTTGGTGATCCTCGCCCTACTTTCACACGACAAGGCAAACCAGTGTGGCAGCAAGCTGGGGAATATGGTCGCTTCCAATTACCGTTCCCCCTAAGTGCCGGTGACAATGATCCGGCCTTTGACCGCAGCCAATGTCTCCCTAAAGATCTGCCTCACAATTGGAAATACAGTCAAAAGATGTGGGCACACTATGACGTCTGGGTGAACGAAAAAGGCACCATGTCCATGGGCTATTTAAGCCGTAAAGAGCTGCCATTTTATTATGCACTGGCGGACGCTTTTACTGTCGGCGATGCTTACTACGCCTCCGTATTTGGTCCTACTGATCCGAATCGCATGTATTTGTTTTCTGGAACCAACGGTGTTTCAGTTGGTCGTGATGGCCGCCATACCTTATCGAATGTTGATGATGGCAATGAAACCTCTTGCATGTCGCGCGATAAAAAGGAATGGAAATCGCCCTATCTCTGGACCTCGTATGCAGAACGTTTAAGTCAACATCAGATCAGTTGGAAGGTGTATCAGGAGTACGATAATTACGGTGACAATTCACTCGCTTACTTTCCTCAATTCCGCAATCTAAATCTGGATGATCCGAAACAAAAGGACATGTATCAACGTGCTAGAGCTTACGCTGGTGAGACAGCACAGCTAGACGCTAAAGGTTTACCGCTCAATACCAATACGCCCGATGCGCAGGCACTGGTCGATTATTTTGCACAAGATGTGCGCTCCGGTAATTTACCAGCAGTATCGTGGATTGTTGCGCCAACTAAATTCTGTGAACATCCAGAAAAAAATCCACCAGGGTATGGTGAGTCTTTAACCTCGCGCATCCTTGATGTGCTGACCGAAGACCCTAAAGTTTGGTCGCAAACGGTACTGATATTGTGTTACGACGAAGAAGGTGGATTCTTTGATCACATGCCGCCGCCAGTCGCGCCAAGTTCGCGCAATCAAGGCTACAGCACCGTATCGACCGAAGGCGAGATCAGTGTAGGAGAGGCATTTGGTCTGGGTGCGCGCTTACCATTTATGGCAATTTCTCCTTGGAGTCGTGGCGGTTATGTGTGCTCAGAAGTATTTGATCACACCTCGATTTTACGTTTTCTGGAACAGCGGTTCGGCGTGATGGAACCAAATATCTCAGCGTGGCGACGCAGCGTTTGTGGTGATTTGACTTCCATGTTTGATTTTCAGCGACAAGATAATTTACGTCCCGAACAATTATTCAGTACCCCGCATCAACAGTACATAGAGAATGCTCAACGTAGTTGCAGTTCTGTGAAAAGCAATTTACCGCTTAATCCTAGCAATTTACCGCAGCAAGAGCGTGACGCATCTGACGCACTGTTTCCCAACACTCGCCCCGCTCGCGCGCTGAAATATGCATTGGAAGTTAATGGCGTATTTCAAAAAGAAACGGACAGTTTCTCAATCCAGTTTGGTAATAGCGGATCGTCGGGCGCTGTCTTTACTGCCTATCCTACGGGACATAATGCTGGCCCGTGGTACTACACGATAGGCGGTCAAAAGAATTTTACTGAGACTTGGCCTCTTGACGATTTCGCCAGTCGACGCTATGCATTGCGCGTGTTTGGCCCGAACGGTTTCATGCGAGAATTCCAAGGACAACAGCAGCATCAAATTGAGGCGCAAATACTAAACCTGGATAGTCATTCACGCGTTTCAGATCAAAGTCCTGTACTCAAACTGACACTGTCAAATACTAGTTCGCAGACGCAAACGCTACTTGTGACCGATACGTTTTATGGCGCGCCTGAACAGAGCGTGCAACTCGCAGCACTAAGTAGTCAAACGCTGTATTTGAATCTGGAAAATAGTTTTGGTTGGTATGACCTACAAGTGCGCTTAGCCGGCGATAAAATCTACTTGCGTCGCTTCGCGGGGCACTTAGAAACTGGTCGACCTAGTCGCAGCGATCCAGCAAATGGGAAATTCGTTTTGCCGGTAGCAAATAAAACTTAACCGCATCAAAGCAGGCGCCAGATTATTCGCTTAACAATTCTGGCGCCAGCTCGGTACATTCTTTTAATGTCTGCAATACGATGTTCGAACGTATATCAAGTACACCCGTGGTTTTATACAATCGCTCTAAGACAAACGAAGAATAGTGCTTCAAATTGCGGGCACGAACTCGCAATAGATAATTCGCATCACCAGTAATAATATAAGAGCCGACTACCTCAGGCCAACTTAGCAAAGCCGCAGAAAAATTCTCATGCCAGTGTTCGACATCACGACGCATGGTCACTTGAACAAAGGCATCTACTTCCAAACCGAGAACATTCGTATCGAGCACCGCACGATAGTGGCTAATCACACCGCTCTCTTCTAACATACGCACGCGGCGCAAACAGGAAGAAGGCGAGAGAAAAACTTTTTCAGCCAAATCTTGGTTGCTGATACGTCCATCTGCCTGCAATAGTATTAAAATCTTCAAATCGGTTGGGTCGAGTTGCATGTGAATTTTCCCATCACTTTTAGTCTTCAAGCTTACATATTATTCTATTTTTACAATAAAACACGCGGCAATTTGCAAGAATACATCAACAAATTTCGCATAAAATACTCTCAAAGCATACTATTGATAGATGCTCTCAAGGCAGCATAGACAACAGAGAATCCGGCGTATGCGCGCAGGCGGCGCACCAAGCATGCCATCGGATCCTGCGCAGGATTCAAAATAGGATAATTAATGAATATTATGAAACAAGAAAATAGTCTCCGAGAAGATTGTCTACAACGAGATCTACAAGATCCCTTAGCTTCTCTGCGCCAACAATTTCAACTACCCCCAGGCATGGTTTATCTCGACGGCAATTCGCTCGGCGCACAACCAAAAGCCGCACTGACCCGCGCTACCGAGGTGATTCAAGAAGAATGGGGCATGGATCTGATCAAGAGTTGGAATAAAGCCGGTTGGTTTGACCTCCCTTCAAGGTTAGGAAATCTATTAGCGCCTCTAATCGGTGCGGACATAGAAGAAGTGGTGATTACCGATACCACGTCGATTAATCTATTTAAAGCAATCGCCGCTGCCTTACATCTACAAGCACAAACCAGCGACGCTGCGATACGCAAAGTTATCGTCACCGAGCGAAGCAACTTCCCTACCGATATTTATATGGCAGAAGGCTTAACGCGCTGGCTCGATCGTGGTTATCGTTTGCATTTGATCGACTCACCAGACGACTTAACAAGCGCAATCAATCACGAAACCGCGTTAGTCATGCTGACTCATGTGAATTATCGTACCGGTTATTTACACGATATGGCAGGCGTTACCCAATTAGCGCATGAACATGGCGCCCTATGTTTATGGGACCTAGCCCATTCTGCCGGTGCTGTTGAAATCAACTTACAACAGGCCAATGCTGACTTTGCAGTAGGTTGTTGTTACAAATATCTGAACGGTGGCCCCGGTGCGCCCGCCTTCATCTGGGTACCGCAACGACATCAAGCCGCCTTTCAACATCCGTTAACTGGCTGGTGGGGTCATGCCGCGCCGTTCGCGATGCAGCCAACTTTCGATGCAACGCCCGGCATACGCCGAGCGCTGTGCGGCACGCAACCTATCGTGTCTTTGGCGATGATTGAATGTGGACTCGACATTTTTAAACAGACCACCATGGCGACAATACGCCAAAAGTCCTTGGCATTGACTGATCTATTTATCCAATTGGTAGAAAGCCGCTGCGCCAGCCATCCACTGACTTTGGTGACCCCACGCCAGCACGAGCAACGTGGCAGCCACGTCAGCTTTCAGCATGAACATGCTTACGCCATCATTCAAGCTTTGATCGAACGCGGTGTGGTTGGTGATTACCGCGAGCCTGGCATTATGCGTTTTGGTTTCACGCCTTTGTACACCAGTTTTACTGATGTGTGGGATGCAGTAGAACATCTGCGCGACATCCTTGATCGGCGCGAGTATCGTACTGATATTCAAAGAAACGCTGTCACCTGAAACAAGCACCCCATCCGGTTAACTATTTTATTGACGACTATCATGAACGATCAAAATCAAAACTCAGAAGGCAAATGCCCTATGTCCTGGCATGGTGCCAAACTCGATTTCAGCAAAGATATGAGCTATGGCGACTATTTAGGCTTGGATCAAATCCTCAACGCTCAACATCCGCGCTCGCCAAATCACAATGAAATGCTATTCATCATCCAACATCAAACCAGCGAACTCTGGATCAAGTTGATGCTGCATGAGCTACATGCAGTACGTACCCAGATTCGTCTCGGCGACTTACCACCTGCATTTAAGATGTTGTCACGCGTGGCGCGCATCATGGATCAGCTGGTTCATGCTTGGGATGTGCTGGCGACTATGACGCCGAGTGAATACACTGCCATCCGCCCATATTTAGGTAATTCTTCAGGGTTTCAATCGCATCAATATCGCGAACTGGAATATTTACTAGGCAATAAGAATGCGACTCTGCTGCAAGTACATGAAAAATCACCTGAAGCCCACGCCAGTTTAGAAGCAGCCTTACAATCACCGTCTATCTACGACGAAGCGATCATGTTCATGGCGCGTAACGGTTTTGCGATTGATGCCACGCGATTGCAACAAGATTGGACCTTGCCAGTGGTCGAAAATGATTCGGTCAAATTGGCATGGCAAAAAGTCTATCAAGCACCTGAGCAGCACTGGATGTTTTATGAGCTAGCTGAAAAACTAGTCGATATGGAAACCGCTTTCCGTATTTGGCGCTTCCGACATGTGACTACCGTTGAACGCATTATTGGATTTAAAACCGGAACAGGTGGCACAGCGGGTGTCAGCTATTTGCGTAAGATGCTCGATGTCGTACTTTTCCCGGAGTTATTTTCGATACGCACCGAGCTATAAATTTTAATAAAGACTATTTGCAAATACGCTGGTGGTAAACCAAGCATTGCCACCAGTTATTGCGACCTCAGTTAAATCCCTCCTTATTTCGCCAGCTTGATAGATCAAGGTCTAAGCATCTCGCCAAAGCGCATTCAAAATCTCGCACTATCCCCTGATAAATTCAAATCAGAAACATCAAAGAATACGCCTAAGATCTTCATTTTTAAGATTTATTGCACCGCACAGTCACTACCTTCAATAAAGACGCTAGCGCTCACCTGCACGTAGCATTCCAAGCGCAAACTGTTGTAAAAATGATGCAGCCACTGGATTAAACAAATATATTTTTTTTTGAAAACGGTCAAAAAATCACTAGATTTCACCTGTGAAACTTTAGCGACTATTTGAAGTAAAAATGTAAATTTTGTCATAGTAGTTATTCTCCATCAAATTTACATCGGAAAATTTAGCATTTATTCGAATTAAATATCGACTGTAGACATCTCAATCAAATAAAAAATACATCTGGTGATTTTAATTTAATTACCAAATATGACAATAATAAAAATACTTAGTTAAAACAAAACTGGTATTAATTTGGTTCTTACTAGCAACTGTTGTTTTTCAAACTTACACCCATTTTGCTGGCTTGACACCCAAGTGTCGCAGATGGTCTCATTCCAGCTGAATGTTTTTTCAGGGTTAAATAGATAACTTCTATCGACGAGTAAGTGCAATTAATTTGTTAATTCAAATTTCCAATGTTTTTTGTCAACGCACAATAAAAAGTCGAAGAAAGATTCTATGCAGATTAGCAATTCCCGATTAGAAATTCATTTCCAAATAAGTCTTTAAGAAATAACTCAAGATATTTTTTTAAAAGCATTTTTTTTGTTCAATCACTGGAGGAAGTCAACATGGTAGAAAAAATCTTATCCCGCTCTGTACGCCTGATGTTTGCAAGTGGCGTTGTAATGGGAGCTGGCATGCTCGCGCAACCAGCATTTGCACAAGACGCAGCGCCACAACGCGTTGAAATTCTTGGTTCATCGATCAAGCGTATCGCAGTTGAAGGTGCATTGCCTGTTCAAACTTTATCAAAAGCACAAATCGAACAATCTGGCGCAACGACTGCAGCAGACTTGATCGCTTCTTTGCCATCTATGCAAGGTTTTGTCTCATCATCGGCTTCCGTTAATGGCCTCGGCGCTGGCACACAAACAGCATCGATTCACGGTATTGGTGACGGCTACACTTTGGTCTTATTGAATGGTCGCCGTGTTGCACCGTTCACGACTGGTTCCACAGTCAATTTGGCGACTATTCCATTGTCAGCAATCGAACGCGTTGAAATTTTGACTGATGGTGCTTCTGCACTGTATGGCTCTGATGCGATTGCTGGTGTTGTAAACTTCGTATTGAAAAAAAATCAAAAAGATTTCAACGTTGAGTTCACTTACAGCACCCCACAAGAATCATCCAAAGGCAAAACAACTAACTTTGCCATTTCTAAAGGCTTCGGCGATCTGAACAAAGATGGCTATAACGTCTTCTTGGCATACAGCCATGATGAACAAGCTGAGTTGAACGCAGCAGATCGTGAATTCACAAAATTTGGTGGTCAAACAGCCTTCAACGAAAACGGCAAGAAGTACATCATGACGATGACTTCGGGCAACTCTACACCTGGAAACGTGACGGCCAAGCGTGCTGATGGTACATCTTTGAACTTCAATCCATATTTAGCCACAAATGGTAATTGCCCAGCATTGAACACCGTTCAAGCGGGAACTCGCTGCCGTTTCGACTACGCGCAAACTGTGCAAATTTTGCCAGAATTAAAACGTGATAGTTTGATGGGAACGATCAATTACCAAATCAATGATGACTTGAAATTCTATGCCGAAGGTTTGGCAACGAAATTTACAAGCACAGCTGCTTTTGCTGCGCCAGCACAACCACTCGGCCTTCCTTTAACTGGAAAAGCATGGGCATCCGCATTAGCTGGCTACAACAAATTGAACACAAGCACTTCACCAGTTGTTAGCGCGACAATGAACTTGCGTTTGGTAGACTCTGGTCGTCGTACTGACGGATGGGCGACCGAATCTAAGCATTTAGCCACTGGTTTTGAAGGCACCTTCAAAAACTGGGACTACGCAGCGGGTTATGTTCACTCTGAAAACAAAGCGATCGACAATGCGGTTGCTGGCTACACCAGTGGTGAAAAGCTTGATGCTCTGATTGCGAGCGGTGCTTTTAACCCATTCTTGCCACCATCAGCATCACAAAAAGCAGCGCTTGCTCCAGCGGTATTGCGCCAGGTACTTGATACACAAAAATCTTCTATCGATGTCTTGAATCTTCGCGCATCCACTGGCTTATTCAAAATGTCTGGCGGCGAAGCAAGTATCGGTATGGGTGTCGATACAATGACGCAGAAGTTCGTCACAAATCCAAGCCCAATCGCACAAGGTCCTAACAAGCAACAGCCAGCTTGGACAGATACCAACGTTGGTGGCGGTACTGGTGCATTGCCAGTTGATGCATCACGTCAGAGCTGGGGTGGTTTTACTGAATTGCAAATGCCCGTGTTGAAAAATTTGGACGTGAACTTTGCAGCTCGTTACGATAGCTACGACGCCGTCAAAAATTCCAAGAACTTTGATGATCAAGGTAATTTGAGAGCGAATGCCACACAAGGCGAAAAAGCTAGTTCTGGTACATACAAGTTATCAGCAGCTTTCCGCCCGACGGAATCAACGCTGTTACGTGGATCTTATGGCACTGGATTTAAAGCGCCTAGCTTGATTAACATCACAAGCCCTATCGTCAATGGTGGCTCATCCAATTTCTATGCTTGCCCAATCAAATCTGGCCCGTTATTGTCTTTGTGTAACGGCAATGCTGAATACGGCCTGCTGACTGGTGGTAACTCTACGACGGGAAGCACAGCGCTGAAGCCTGAAAAGTCCAAACAATGGACAGTCGGCTTCCGTGTCGAGCCTACAGCAAGTTTGTCAGTTGGCTTTGATATGTGGGAAGTGAAATTGAAAGATCAGATTTCGAACCTGCCACAGTCTTTAGTGTTCAATGATCCTAAATATTTGCCTTTATTCTCAGCCTATTTCGATCCAATCCAGAAGCAAAACGTTTTGGTAGCGACATTATCTCCATTTAACTTGGCTAGTTCACAGTACCAAGGTATTGACTGGGATCATACTTACAGAATGAATACATCTGTCGGTAAAGTATCGGTCAATTGGACAGGTACTTATATGTTGAAGGCGGATTCTGATACTGGTGTTGTAGGTGAGAAAACAGAGAAGAGCGTTGGTCGTTTCAATAAGTATAACGACGTGACTTTCCGTGTTATTTCTCGTTTAGCTGCGATTTGGAAGCCATCTGATCGCTACACACATTCTGCGACATTGGGTTACCATTCAAGCTATACGGATCAAGTCATTGATGCTGACAATGATGGTTCCTTGGCATTGCGCAACGACAATGGCACAGCTGGTGATGCAGTAAGCTTGACACGTACAGTAAAGGCTTATTACACAGTTGATTTGCAGTCTAAAGTCTTGTTCAGCAAGAATTTGACGATCACTGGCGGTATTAAGAACTTGTTCAACCAAGATCCTCCAGTTTCCATTCGTAATGCTGGTGGTGGTAACCACTTAGGTATTGATGGTCGCTACACAGATCCATTGGGTCGTCAGTTCTACGTTGTTGGTAACTTGAAGTTCTAATTTAGCACTTCATAATCCAAAGATTAAAACAGTCGTTTAAGTTTTAAGTTCATTTAAAGCCCTAGGGAAACCTAGGGTTTTTTTTTGATCGTTTGCCTTTCGACTGAGGTTTAACCCAGATTTTCCATTAGGCGCACTTGCCGTGCTATTTGTGGGCTGACGGTGCATTTTCTGCCATTTTTGTCGCTCTTCGTTGCAAATAGCTCGCTATTTGCGCCTCATTCGCAACAAAACTGACTCGAAAAGTGCATTCGTCATCATCACAAATCCTAATGGAAAATCTGGGTTTAAGCGTATATAAGATATGGGAACTCTCTAACTTTTGTGTGGTCTGACCAAAGACTCTTTCTCCATGGTCAATAACAATATTTTCAGAGGAACCAATATGCGTCAACGTCTGCTTTTTTCTATTATTTCTGGCCTCTTTGCCACCACATTCAGTGTTCAAGTTTTGGCACAAAGCGCAACGCCAGCGAGCAAAGCGCCGATGGCCAACAAACAAAGTAGCAACAAAGCACCATCAAACAAATTGCAGTCAGGTATAGATTTGCAGTGGATCGATAAAAGCGTTCGTCCACAAGACGACTTTTTCCGCTTTATGTCGGGAAAATGGTTAGATACCGTAGAGATACCAGCGGATCGTGGTCGCTATGGCGCATTTGACCAATTGGCTGAATTATCCGCAAAACAATCGGCAGCCATCATCCAAAATCTCGCCACTCAAACCGAACTAAAACCAGGTACTAACCAGCAAAAAATTGCCGATCTCTACAATAGCTTCATGGATGAAGCGCGTTTAGAAGCGATCGACATCAAACCTTTGCAAGCCGATTTTGCACGTATTCAAAAGCTCAAAGACAAAACCGAATTACCTGCGATGCTCGCCTATCTGTCGCGTATCAGCGTTGGTACGCCGATAGGCTCAGGCGTTACGCAAGATGCAAAAGATTCATCGAAGTATACGGTGTCAGTCGGTCAAGGTGGATTAAGTTTGCCTGATCGCGATTACTACTTAAAACTTGATGATGCTAAGTTTAAAACTATACGTGCCGCCTATCTGACGCACGTAGAAAAAATGTTGTCCATGGCTGGTGTCAGCAATGCACAGCAGGCCGCTGCATCCATCATGAGTTTGGAAACCGAGATCGCCAAAATCCAATGGAGCAATGTAGAAAATCGTAATCCGGTGAAAACTTATAACAAAGTTGAAGTTGCTAAACTTGGCGACTTGTTGCCAGGATTTGATTGGAATAAATACTTCGCCGAAATGGGCACCGGTGGCAAGACCGACTCAGTCATCGTTCGTCAACCAAGTTACTTAACTGGCTTAAATAAAGTCATTCAAGATACCTCACTCGAAACTTGGCAAGCCTATTTTAATTGGCGCGTGTTGAATGCCTATGCACCGTATCTGAGCAAGCGTTTCGTTGATCAGGATTTCTCATTCTCAAACGTGACACTGCGTGGCATTCCAGAAAATCAGCCACGTTGGAAGCGTGGTGTTGGCCGTGTGGAAGAGAGTTTGTCGGAAGCTTTGGGTCAACTCTATGTGGAAAAGCACTTTCCAGCAGAGAACAAAGCGCGCATGCAAATCTTGGTTAACAATCTACTGCTAGCCTACAAGCAAAGCATAGAAACCTTACCTTGGATGGGCGAAGCGACTAAGAAAGAAGCACTCACCAAATTATCGAAATTCACGCCGAAAATTGGTTATCCAGATAAATGGCGTGATTACAGCAAACTGACTATTGTGAAAGGTGACTTGGTCGCGAATATCAAAGCTGGCCGGGCTTTTGCTTATCAACGCCAGGTGGACAAACTCGGTAAACCAGTCGATCGTAGCGAATGGGGTATGAGCCCGCAAACGGTCAATGCCTATTACAACTCACGTCAAAATGAAATCGTCTTTCCAGCGGCAATTTTAATGCCACCGTTCTTCAATCCTGAAGCGGACGACGCGGTTAATTACGGCGGTATCGGCGCAGTGATTGGCCATGAAATTGGCCACGGCTTTGATGATTCTGGTAGCCAATCCGACGGCGACGGCAATTTACGTGACTGGTGGACCGCCGAAGACAAAGCAAACTTTGGCAAAGTGACCGATGCCTTGGTCGCACAGTACGGAAGCTACAGTCCTATCGAAGGCCACAAAGTGAATGGCAAACTGACCTTAGGTGAAAACATCGGTGACAATGCGGGTCTTTCCATCGCCTACAAAGCCTATCAATTGTCACTCAATGGTAAGAAAGCGCCAGCAATCGACGGCTTCAGCGGCAATCAACGCGTATTCATGGGTTGGGCACAGGTATGGCGCGGGAAAGCGCGTGATACCGAAACAATTCGTTTGCTTACCACTGATTCACATGCGCCAGGCATGTTCCGTGCGAATGGTCCGTTAACGAACATGCCCGAGTTTTATCAAGCCTTTGATGTTAAAGCGGGAGATAAAATGTATGTAGAACCAGCGAAACGTATTCGGGTTTGGTAGTCGTCGGATAATTACGATCCAAATAATTACAGCTTCAACAAATAAACAAAAAGCGGATAAAATTTATCCGCTTTTTGTTTTCTGATTCGGTAACTAGGGCGTATTGACATCATATTTTGCCGAAATTAATCTAATTCACTTATAAACGCTGCCAGACCTGCCATCGCTCTTTACCATCGAAGACCGCCAATGAATCACTCACGTCAGCATTCTCCAAACACACAAAATACGGCTGCATTAAAGTCATGAATTCATGCGGGTGCGTACGAAATGGCGGGCCTTTTTTACTGGCATCCTCAGTATCGTCCAGCAGAAAAAAACCGAGCAACTTACCACCGGGAGGTAATAGCGCAGCCCAGCGTTCCACCACGGCACTACGCATCGTGGGTGGCAATGCACAAAAGAAAGCACGCTCATAAATCAAGGTCAGCGGCAGATCAGGAACAAACTCAAAAAAATCCGCTTGCTGCACGCGCGCTGCCCATTTTTCGACTTGTGATTTTGCACTGGCCACCGCGCTACTTGAAAAATCAATCGCAGTGACTTGCCAACCCGCTTCGGATAAAAATCCTAATTCGTGCGCATGGCCACATCCGGGGATTAAGCAGTTGTGCACCGCCTCAACGGGCAGCTTTGAATGAGCCACAAAATCCTGCAATGCCTGCGGCACCGCACCTCTATTCCATGGCGTAAAACCTTGTTGAAAACGCTCGTCCCAAAACTCGGGATGATTCGGATTGCGACTGGAAAACTGCTGCGTCATGTAAGCTGTATCATAAAGAAATTGATGTAAGTGAACGCTACGATCACGCCAAGCAAAACACCTACCCCCACATAAATAATGGTACGCAACAGTGAATTCGTTGCACGCTGCTCAGCAATCAAACTCGCCAGCAGCGCATCGTTATTCCCGCCTTCTGCCGCACGACTCAAAGCTTGATGCGCGAGACGAGGTAATTGCGGAAAGATGTGGCTATAACGTGGCGCTTCGGCTTTCAATTTATCAATCAAACCACGCCAACCAACTTGCTCGCTCATCCAGCGTTCGAGGTAAGGTTTGGCGGTTTTCCAAAGATCCAGATCAGGATCAAGTTGACGTCCCAGACCTTCGATATTGAGTAAAGTTTTTTGCAGTAAAACCAGTTGCGGTTGTACTTCCACATTAAAACGACGTGAAGTCTGGAATAAGCGCAATAAAACCTGACCAAAGGAAATATCTTTCAACGGACGATCAAAGATAGGCTCACAACAGGCGCGTACCGCTGCCTCTAGTTCATCCACACGGGTTTCCTTGGGTGCCCAGCCTGATTCTATGTGCGCCTCTGCCACGCGTTTATAGTCGCGTTGAAAGAAGGCTAAAAAATTCTGCGACAGATAATCTTTATCGTAGTCATTCAGAGTACCAACGATGCCAAAATCGAGCGCAATGTAGCGCCCTAAAGTGGCAGGCTCAATCGATACCAGAATATTTCCCGGATGCATATCTGCGTGAAAGAATCCGTCGCGAAAGATTTGCGTAAAGAAAATTGTCACGCCATCTCGCGACAACTTGGCCAGATCGACGCCCGCCTCTTGCAACTTATCAATTTGTGAAATCGGTATGCCCTTCATGCGCTCCATCACGATCACGGAAGACGAACACAAGTCCCAATACATTTCAGGCACAATCAGCAAATCCGAGTCGGCAAAATTACGACGAAGTTGACTACCATTCGCGGCTTCGCGCATCAAATCTAATTCGTCGTGCAAATACTTGTCAAACTCGCCGACCACTTCTTTGGCCTTCAAACGTTTGCCGTCAGCCCACAGAAACTCTAACCAACCGGCAGCAATTTTCATTAAGGCGACATCGCGATCGATCGTGTCTTTCATCCCAGGGCGTAAGACTTTTACGGCGGCTTCGCGCCCATCTTTTAAAATCGCAAAATGGACTTGGGCTATCGAGGCTGATGCCACTGGTACGCGTTCAAAACTAGCGAATAATTGATCCGGATGCGCGCCGAGGGATTTCGTAATTTGCGCGACTGCCAGGTCAGGATCAAACGACGGTACACGATCTTGCAGTAGCGCCAGTTCATTGGCGATATCCGGCGGCATCAAATCACGGCGAGTCGAAAGTACCTGTCCGAATTTGACAAAGATAGGGCCGAGATCTTCTAAGGATTTGCGCAAGCGTTCACCACGAGGAGCAGATAAATCGCGCCAGAACAATAATGTTTTGATGAGCTTTGCAGTACGCGGAATACGCAAGCCAGACATCGCGATTTCATCAATACCGTATTTCAGAACGATGCGAACAATTTTAAACAAGCGTAGGGAATTCAAAATCATTGCTTAGCTACCTTCATCTTTTCTAATCTTTCAAGGCGCTTCATTAAACGCTCTACATCGTCACGGGTTTTGTTGACTTGTTCGCCAAAGGCACGCACTGCTTGTGGACGCACCAACATCGGGTTTTCTTCTAAAAAATATTCAGCCAGATTTTCTTGCAGGTTTTTATGAGCGCGTTTTGCATTTTCAAAGAGGCTATTCCCTGTCGCGACTATGCGCACTGAGGCAGCATCGCCAAATAGCATACTCAAATCTTCTTCTGCTTCCCAGCGTAAATCCTGACTCAATTGCGAGAGCGTGTTGGCAAAATCAGCGTCACCTTCTATCTTCACATAAGACACAGCGCGTTCACGATTTTGTGCAATCAAAGGCAGATCGGCTGGTTTGATGCGCAAAATGACTTGATCAGGATTCGTTTCACTTTTATCTTCAGCCGCTTGCAATAAGCCATCCGCACCGACTTTCACACGCAACTGAACTAATTCGATATCAACACAAGCAGTCTTGCCTGCATGTTTTTGCAAGCGCGCCGCAGCCCATGGCTCTCGCGCCAATAAGTGATTTACAAACAGAATAAAGGGAGTGGAAATCATAGGTATAAAATAAAAAACCGCGCATGACTTCATGCGCGGTTCTTAGTTTAACAGCAAACCCTTAAAAGGCCTCAAAACTAGGCGATTAGATAGGCTTTAATCAGTTACAAGCTTGTCCAAAAACAAAGCTGTACCGATATGTATCAAATTAATTCAACTGCTGAATACCTGCCAACAACCACCCAGACTGGCCATTCACTGGTTTCGTCAAGTTCCAGACCTCAGCAAACGCTTCTGGATTCGTCGCGTTACCTTCTTTGATCATGCCAGTAAATTTAACGCTAGCGACATGGTCATACGCTTGGGTTTCGATGCCTAACAATTCAGCATCCAAGGTCACCACATCTGTTTCATTCTTAGCTGTACCACGATCTTGCAATTCCAACTTCATTTCTGCAAACATTTCTGGTGAAGTGAATTCGCGAATATCGTTGATATCGCCGCGATCCCATGCTGCTTGCAAACGGATGTAATTCGACTTAGCGTGGCGCAAGAAACCTGTCACATCGAAGTCGGCTGGGATAGTCCAGTTGCCTTGATTTGCTACTGGAGCTGCATCCATACCTGCGCCGCCAAAGTTTGCTGTACTTACTGAGGCTGGTGTAAACGCTTTTGGCGCATTGTCATTTGGTGCATCCACACGCGAACCGATTTCTGGCAATGCATTGTTATTTGGCATCCCAGCATAAGCAGGCTGTTGATTAAACATGCTTGGCGCACTTCCAGCTGCATTACCCGCTTTTCTGCGAGTGAAGAAACGGTACGCCATGAATGCCAACAAACCGATTGCAGCAAAAGTCAAAATTGAGCCCATTGCACTAGCTAAAGCACCACCCATACCTAAAGATGAGAACAGACCTGCTAACAATGCACCACCAATCAAGCCGCCAACGATACCTTTCCAAGGCATAGATGGCTTAGGTGGAACCGCTGGTGTCGCTGCATTTGCCGCACCTGGCTTAGCTGCTTGTGCAGGATTCGCCGCATTGGCTGCTGGTGCCTTTTGCGTCACATTATTCGATTGACGACCGAACGAACCTTTCTTACCCATACGCTGAGCTTCTGCCTCAGCAACTATCATGGTTGTCGCACCGAACAACAACGCGATACTCAATAAAATATGTTTCATGCAAATCTCCTTTTTTAACTACAAACTTGATACAGACCATGTTCAAACTGTGTACAAACACAAAACAATCAATTCGTTCAATCTACTAGCTTACAATTTAATTCCTGTGTGCAAAGCAGCCACACCCGCCGTCAAATTAAAATATTCAACTCGCTCTAAACCAGCCTCTTGCATCATGATTTTTAAGGTTTCCTGATCAGGATGCATACGTATCGACTCTGCCAAATAACGATAGCTATCGGCATCACTCGCTATCTTTTGCCCCAACCAAGGCAGTACCTTAAACGAATACAAGTCGTACGGTTTTTGCAACATTTCCGGAACTTTAGAGAATTCCAGAACCAATAATTTACCGCCTGGCTTCAAAACTCTTCGCATCTCAGACAAAGCCTGATCTTTGTGGGTCATATTGCGCAAACCAAATGCGACGCTGACACGATCAAAATAGTTGTCTGGGAATGGCAATTTCTCGGCGTCACACAATAAGGTTGGGGTAATCAAGCCTTTATTCAATAGACGATCACGACCTACACGCAACATCGACTCATTAATATCGGTATGCCAGACTTCACCTGTTTTTCCTGCCTGCTTTACAAATTCTTTGGCCAGATCACCCGTTCCACCAGCGATATCCAGCACTTTAAAACCCGGACGTATGCCGGCTTGAGCAATTGTGAAGATCTTCCATACTCGGTGCAAACCCGCGGACATCAGATCATTCATGACATCGTATTTCGCTGCGACTGAATGGAAAACCTCTGCCACTTTATGGACTTTTTCTTCTTCGGCCACGGTGGTGTAGCCGAAATGGGTAGTCGACCCATCAACTTTATTTACTTGCTCGCTCATCTTGATACTCTGCAGAGAATTAAGGATTGAGATTTCCGCGCTGGTGCTCAGACTTGTCGACGAGACTGAGACTGCGTTATGGAAATCGACAGGCGGGATTATAGAGCCGAATCAGGATTCCGACTCAGACTTCAGTCAATATTTCTGCGGTAGAAATTTCGAAAAATTACCTATGAACCGCATTTCGATCCAGTTTTTGGTGCTGGAATAGCATCACGACCTGTCTCGCCAGCATAGCCAGCCGCTTGCAAGCGTGCCAAATAGTCTTGCCACAATACTGCTTGATGCGTACCTAGCCAGTACAAGTAGTCCCAAGTAAAAATACCTGTGCTGTGATCATCGGTGAAAATCGGTTTAATCGCGTAATTCCCGACTGGCTCGATGCCAGTAATGCTGACCAAGCGTTTGCCAATTTGTAAAACTTCCTGTCCTTCACCATGTCCGCGCACTTCGGCAGAAGGTGAATACACGCGCATTAACTCAAAGGGCAGTTCAAAACGTTTACCGTCATCGAATTCAAGCTCTAGAAGGCGCGAAACCGTTCTGGCGTTAAGTGCGGTTGGGTGAGCTTTGTGAGAGATAGGTGGTGGTAGTTGGTTCATATTTTCACTAAACATTCTAAAATCTTAAAACCCCTCAACGCCGATACGCAGAGGCGCAGAGGCGCAGAGGCGCTGAGAAATTCGAAAAGAGGGGAAGTTTGCTTTTCCTCTATGTTTGTTTTCCTCTGGGTCTCAGATTCGTAGGGCGGGTGCAACCCGCACTGAAACTCCTACGTGCACGGATGCTCAACATTCTGGCGGCGCGGGTTGCACCCGCCCTACTTTAACTGTTCTGAAGATCAGATTATTTCTTTCAAACACAGCTCATTCTGCAAACTCGCGTTTTATTAATTCACGCAATGCTGGCAACAAAGCACGTTTCGCCTCAACTTCCGCAGAAACGCGATTCGTCGCCGCCCACACAGGATTCGGAAAGTGTGCGTCGTCCTGATAACGTGGAATCACATGCCAGTGCAGATGCGGCACCATATTGCCTAGACTCGCCAGATTAATCTTATGCGGTTGCATCACATCACGTATGGCTTGTTCAACTTTGCAAACCGCTTGCATCAATGCCGAGCGATCCGCAATGGCTAAGTCAGTCATTTCTTTGACATGCGCATTCCAAATCACACGGCAAAAGCCGGGGTAGTTCGCGTCATCAACCAAGATCACGCGGAATTTAGGCGTGTTGACGATAACATCTTCATGTTTAGCAGCACATAATTCGCAATCAGTCATTACACCAACACCCTTTCAATACCGCCGCTATTCGCGTTTGCTACGTATTCTGGCATCCAGTTCTCGCCCAAAATATGTTTGGCCATCTCGACCACAATGTAGTCCGCCGTGGTAGCAGAGTCTTCGTTGTAACGTGATAAGCCTTGCAAACAAGCCGGGCAAGAGGTCAAAATTTTCACGTCACCGCTAAAGCCATCCGCACGTAATTTGTCCGCGCCTTTGAGCATTTCCTCTTCTTTACGGAAACGGATTTGTGTGGAAATATCCGGACGCGACACGGCCAAAGTTCCAGCTTCACCGCAGCACCGATCATTCTTCTCGATCTTGGTGTCATCCACCGTCGTGATCAAAGCATTCACCGTTTTCAGCGGATCTTGCAATTTCATCGGCGTATGGCAAGGGTCGTGATACATATAGCGTGTGCCACTGACCGCTGCCAGTTTCACGTCTTTCTCCAACAAATATTCGTGAATATCGATGATGCGCGATCCCGGGAAAATTTTATCGAACTCATAGCCCTGAATTTGATCGTAACAAGTGCCGCAGGAGACCACCACAGTTTTAATGTCGAGGTAGTTCAGCGTGTTCGCCATGCGATGAAAGAGGACACGGTTATCGGTGATAATTTTTTCTGCTTTATCAAATTGGCCCGCGCTGCGTTGTGGATAGCCACAGCACAAATAACCAGGCGGCAATACGGTTTGTACGCCGACATTCCACAACATGGCTTGCGTTGCTAATCCAACTTGTGAGAACAGACGCTCTGATCCACAACCGGGAAAATAAAACACCGCTTCTGTATCTGAAGTTGTCGTCTTAGGATTGCGGATGATAGGAACAATTTTATCGTCTTCAATATCCAATAAGGCACGTGCCGTTTTCTTAGGCAAATTGCCTGGCATTTTTTTATTGATGAAGTGAATCACGTGCTCCTTCATCGCTGGTTTACCGATGCTTGCCGGTGGTGCTTTAGTTTGTTTCTTCGCGAATTTCTTGAGTAAAGTGTTGCCCCAGCGTTGAGCGCTAACACCCAGTCCAAAGATGACCTGACGCGCCGCCTTGATCGTGGCGGGGTCTTTCGCATTCAAGAAAAACATCGCCGATGCAGTGCCCGGATTAAAGGATTTTTTATCCATCTTGCGCAAGAGATTGCGCATGTTCATGGAGACATCGCCAAAATCAATATCGACTGGACAGGGCGTGAGGCACTTGTGACAAACCGTGCAGTGATCCGCCACATCTTCGAATTCTTCCCAATGCTTAATTGAAATGCCGCGACGCGTTTGCTCTTCATACAGGAAAGCTTCTACCAACAAAGATGTCGCCAAAATTTTATTTCGAGGCGAGTACAATAAATTGGCACGTGGCACGTGAGTAGCACAGACAGGTTTGCACTTACCGCAACGTAAACAATCTTTCACGCTATTGGCGATCGCACCTATATCACTTTGTTGCATGATCAGGGACTCATGTCCCATCAGGCCAAACGAAGGCGTATAAGCATTACGCAAATCGGCCGCGAATTCAGGCAGATTGAGTAACTTACCTTTATTGAAGCGCCCTTCAGGATCGATACGCAATTTATACGCACGGAAATCTTTGATCTCATCTTCGGTCAAAAACTCTAACTTGGTAATGCCGATACCGTGTTCGCCCGAAATCACACCATTCAAAGAACGTGCTAAAACCATGATGCGCGCAACCGCATGATGTGCGACTTGCAGCATGTCGTAGTCGTCTGAATTAACTGGCAAATTAGTATGTACATTGCCGTCACCAGCATGCATGTGCAGGGCTACGAAGACACGGCTACGCAATACTTTTTTGTGTATCGCAGTACATTCATCTAAGATTAATTTGAAGGCCGCGCCATTAAAAATATGCCGCAATAAAGCACGCACTTCAGTTTTCCAAGAGACGCGGATAGTACGGTCTTGCAGAACGTCAAATAAAGTCGCGTCTGGTTGCTTTTGCAGACGTTGCTCGAACACGAAATCGAGTTTATCTAGACCTAGTTTATTGAGCTCAACGCGGGCATCGCGCAATGGTTGATCGAGTTGCGTCAACAAATATGTCCAGCGTGCTTGAATCTCACTGAGCATTTGATCGGCCTGTGAAACACGATCTTCAAGCAATTCTGCCGCCGGAATATCATCGCCATCGACATCTTCACTTTTGCCCAAAGGCAGATTGCCGCGCAAGACAAACTCTTTTAAAGCGACGATACATGCCAGCTTATTTTGTATTGATAGTTCAATGTTGATGCGCTCAATGCCATCGGTATATTCGCCCATACGATCGAGCGGAATCACGACGTCTTCGTTAATCTTGAACGCATTCGTGTGTTTGGAAATCGCAGCGGTTTTAGCACGATCTAACCAGAACTTTTTACGCGCTTCCGGACTGACAGCAACGAAGCCTTCGCCGACACGCGCATTCGCCATGCGGATCACTTCAGATGCAGCTTGTGCAACCGCGTTTTCATCATCACCAACGATATCGCCAAACAGTGCCATCTTGGGAATCACGCCACGTTTCGATTTAGTGGTGTAGCCAACCGCTTTTAAATAACGTTCATCCAAATGCTCTAAACCTGCAAGGATTGCGCCGCCTTTTTTGGTTTCGCTATCGAGGTAATCTTTGATCTCAACAATGCTAGGAATCGCATCGCGTGCTTGACCGAAAAATTCCAAACAAACCGTGCGCGCAAACTTCGGCATTTTGTGCAAAATCCAGCGCGCTGATGTAATCAAACCATCACAGCCTTCTTTCTGCACGCCTGGCAAACCCGCGAGGAATTTATCGGTCACGTCTTTACCTAAGCCCTCTTTGCGGAAAGTGCGTCCTGGAATATTTAGTGACTCGGTTTTGAACGGCGTTTTCTCACCAGGATGTGTCCATTCCAATTGAAATTTGGCTAATTCGATATCGTGGATTTTGCCGAAATTATGTTCGAGGCGAGTGACTTCCAGCCAATCACCATTTGGATCGACCATGCGCCAAGACGCCAAATTGTCGAGCGCGGTGCCCCACAAGACGGCTTTTTTTCCACCCGCATTCATCGCGACATTGCCGCCTATGCATGACGCTTCGGCGGAAGTAGGATCGACTGCGAATACAAATCCTGCCTTATCTGCCGCATCCGACACGCGCTTAGTCACCACACCAGCGCCAGAATAAATCACGGCGTAATCGCGATCCGCACCTGGTAAGCGCATCATTTCCACCGCGCCTAATTGTTCCAGTTTTTCGGTATTAATGACAGCCGACAATGGTGTTAAAGGAATCGCACCGCCGGTATAGCCAGTGCCACCACCGCGAGGAATAATCGTTAAACCTAGCGTAATGCAAGATTTAACCAGACCCGCCATTTCATCTTCGGTATCCGGCGTAAGCACCACAAACGGATATTCAACACGCCAGTCGGTCGCGTCGGTCACGTGGGAAACGCGGCTTAAACCATCAAATTTGATATTGTCTTTCGCCGTGTATTTCGCCAGCAACTTGTTGGCTTTCTTGCGCAAGTCGTAGGTGTCGCGGAATTCTTTGGAAAAATCAGCGACCGCTTTGCGTGCGGCATTAACCAGAATTTCAACTGAGTTACTACGGTCTGCATCTTCAGAATTAACAGACTCGGTCGCGACGCGACGCTTTTCCACTTCATGCAAACGGTGATCCAAAGCATCAATCAAAGCCTGTCTACGCTTAGGATTTTCCAGCATATCGTCTTGCAAATAGGGATTGCGACGCACCACCCAGATATCACCGAGCACTTCATATAACATGCGCGCCGAGCGACCTGTCTGACGTTTGCCACGCAAACTGTCGAGCAATGCCCAAGCTTCTTCGCCCAACAAGCGAATCACAATTTCGCGGTCGGAAAACGAGGTGTAGTTATACGGAATCTCGCGCAAACGGGAAGGAGCCGCAGCTTGCGGTGCATGCTCATCATTAAAGGGAAGACTGCCTAGATTGTGGGCTGGAGCGTTCATCTGCAATTTGATTGGAGGGTTTGATTAGATTGGATTTAGACCCATTCTAGCGTATTGCGCTGCACCACGCAGAAACAGCCTTTACTTTTTTGCGGGTATCTTTTGATATATTGTGAAAAAGCCTGAGAAAATTCCGCAATTTCTCAAAAACATTGAATCTTTAGTACGGAAAATGGCGCTTTTACCAGAGATTGAACGCCCCCATCTAAAAATAAAACCACATGAAAACTTGTTAAAGTTGACACTTAAAAATAAAACGTGCCTCCAAACCTCCACCGTCACGATTCTGCAGAACAATTTTTCCATCAAGTGCATGGGCAAGCCTTTGCGCAATCGCCAAACCAAGACCAGTGCCGCCAGTACCCCGATTGCGTGAATTCTCTATCCTATAAAACGGATCCAGAACTGCCTGCAATTCTGACTCAGGAATACCTGGACCTCGATCACGCACACTAATCTCAATGTGCATGTTATCGATGCGCTGCACGGACAACTCCACCTCCACGGCAAACTTCAAGGCATTATCAACAAGATTAATGATGAGTCGTTTCAATGCATTGGGGCGCGTGCAAATCACTTCGCCTAAATGTCCATTCATGTTCACCAAATGCTGGGCGTCAAGATAGTCATAGACTAAGCTATCTAGCAAAGCGTCGAGGTCGACCTTGCATGGCTGTTCTGTGTTCTTTTGTGCGCTACGAGCAAAGGTAATTCCTTCTTCGACCAAGGTTTGCATCGATTTCAGATCACTTTGCAATTTTTCACGTAACTCCCCTGCTTCCATAAGTTCGGTGCGTATTCGCATGCGCGTGATGGGGGTTTGTAAGTCATGTGAGATAGCTGCCAGAATCTGTACTCGTTCCGCTAAATGGTGTTTGATCTGTGCCTGCATAAGATTGAACGCCGCCGCGGCGCGCGCGACTTCGCTAGGACCGTCTTCGGACAATGCCTCGCTGTGGAGAGACGTCCCCAATGCTTCTGTTGCTTCCGCAAGTTTTTGTAAGGGGCGGGTAGCTTGTTTGACCGCGATCCAGGTGAAACCAAGCACCGTAAAAACTTGTAGACTAAACACGATGCCACCGCCCCAATCGATAGGCCAAATCGTTTTTTTCAAAATGGCGATTAGCACCTGATCGTCTTTCAATACAAAGTAGAAACGGCGCATTTCCTCAAAGTTTCTCCCTTCGGAATACCGTATCTCATATTGTGCGGGATATTGTGCATTCAATGCTCGTGAGATTGATGTTCCCACGCTTTGTTTGTATGCGATTGCCGGCGTCAATGCTATCGTCTCGTTCAACAGTGCATCACGCCCCATGGCTTTCAATTCGTAGTGATAAGCCTGACGCTGCATCTTTTTGAGCCATGCTTCCCGTTCCGCTGGTGAAGCCGATTCCAGTATCGGTAAGAGCACTATCAAATCTTGCGTTAAGTAATAGTCAGTCCTGGCAATTTGATCATCGTAAATCCTCACATAGCCATAAATATTCTGTATCAAGTGCCCAAGACCTAATGCCAGCAACCACACTAGCGCGAGGCGTGCAAACAAAGATCTCGGCCATAAGTGGGCAAGCCGCGTGTTCCAACTGTTCATGACAAGGCATCCATGACATGGATGGGACAAGCGAACAAATATCCTTCGCTACGCATGGTCTTAATGTATTCAAACTCAGAAGCGCCCTCCACGGCTTCTAGCTTGGATGAGGGACGCAGACGCTTACGCAATCGACTGACAAGAATGTCGATAGAACGATCAAATAGTTCCGCTTCCCGATTTTGCGTCAGGTTCAACAATTGATCACGCGTCAGGACACGTTGGGGATGATCAAGAAAAACTTTTAGTAGGCGATACTCCGCACCACTTAAGGAAATAATCGCGCCGCTGGCATCGATCAAGTGATGCGCGCGAGTGTCGACTATCCATTCACCGAAACCCAACACGTGCCTGGCAAGGTCAACTTGGGCTTGTTTGGGAATCATACGACTGCGTCGCAGAATCGCTCGAATTCTAGCCAATAGCTCGCGACTGGCAAATGGCTTCGTCAAGTAATCATCGGCTCCCATTTCTAATCCTAGTATACGGTCTGCCTCCTCATTTTTTGCTGTCAGCATCAAGATCGGAATCGCATGGTCGGTCCGACTAGTGAGCTCACGACATAGCAACAATCCATCTTCCACTGGCATCATCAAATCCAAAACGATCAAATCAATTGCACAGCTCGCCAACACTTGGCGCATTTGACGTCCGCCAGCAGCAGTACTTACACGAAAACCATGACGTTCCAAGTATTGACGAAGTAAGTCACGGATGTCTTCATCGTCATCGACTATCAAAATGTGATCTGTTGCATGCATAGTGGCTGCGTCTTAAAAAATTTTACTGGAGCGCTATCGAGTCTAATTGAACTTTGTTTCTGTAATGTTTCTGTTTTTGGCTAGAAACAAGGTAGAGACAAAAAAGTCTACTACGAACATAGACGGGATACATGGGAGGTTTGTAATGCACACACCTTCAATCAACACTTTCTTGAGCCTAGACTATGACACCCTTAATCGACGTCAAAAACATATGTAAATCATACGATACCCCAACTGGGGAATTCATGGCATTAAAAAATATCAGTTTACAGATTCATCCCGCGGAATTTGTCGCTGTGATTGGGAAGTCAGGCAGTGGCAAATCTACTCTCATGAATGTATTGACCGGGATTGATCGTGTTGATAGCGGTGAAATTATCATTAACAAGCTGCCGATTCATAGTCTCGACGAGGCGAACCTCACCCCATGGCGCGGGAAAAATGTTGGCATCATCTTCCAATTTTTTCAATTACTCCCGACCTTGACTGTGGCAGAAAACATCATGTTAGCCATGGATTTCTGTCAAACCTATCCACCCAAAATACGCAGACCTCGCGCCCTCTCACTATTGGAAAAACTCGGCATTCTTGAACAAGCCGATAAACTTCCTGCGGCGCTCTCTGGCGGGCAACAACAACGCGCTGCGATCGCTCGAGCGCTTGCCAATGATCCCGCTATCTTAGTGGCCGACGAGCCAACCGGCAATCTCGACACTGAAACTGCGTTAAGCATTATGCGGTTATTTTCAACCTTGGTTAGCGAGGGGAAAACGGTGGTCATGGTCACCCATGAGCGAGATTATCGTGATTTCTTTTCTCGCACGATTAATTTGTCCGATGGACAGCTGGTTGAACCACATACTGTAGCGACGACATCTAGCGAAATGCAAGCACTACAAGAGGTGCAATATGCTTAGCACGCGATGGATTAAATTGCTGCGCGATGTGCAGCTTACGCCTGGTCGCATTATTTCGATGATGATAGCAATTGCTGCTGGCGTCTTTGGACTAGCGACCATGTTCACTACCTACGTGATTTTAGATCGGGAAATCCCTCTCAATTATCTAGCGACAAATCCCGCGTCTGCGACTATCAAATTAGATCGCATCGACGAACGACTGCTCAGTGAGGTCAGAGCTTTTCCTGGCATAGGTGCGGCACAAGGCAGCAGCGCCTTTCATACCTCGATTGTCAATGACCGGTCGACACCCAGCGCGCCACAAGAAATAAAAATCTTTGCCAATCTTGATTTTTCAGAAAAGACGATCAGCCGCATTTTTCCAAAAGAAGGCGCGTGGCCACCGCCGCCAGACTCCCTACTTTTGGAACAAGAATCTCTCAAACAATTGCAACGAAAAGTGGGGGATCGTTTGACGATAGACTTAGGTGATGGTCGCAGCCAGACCCTGCTGATTGCAGGTACTGTGCATGACCCCGCTATGCCGACACCCAGCATGTCCGCATTTGCCTATATGAGCTTAGCGACGATGAGTAGTCTAAGTAATGGTAAAAACCCACAAAACTTAAAAATAATCGTGAGTGAAAACACGCTTGATGCCAAACACATCGAACGCGTCGTGACCCAATTAACGGCACGCCTGACACAACTTGGCTATCAAGTAGAAAGGATACAAATACCGCCTCCAGGAGAACATCCGCATCAGGCTATTATGCAAGGCGTATTGATCATGCTAATGTGCTTTAGTCTGCTAGCCTTATTGCTCAGCAGTGTACTCAGTGCATCCATCATTGAAGGTCTAATGGCGCAACAAAGTCGACAAATGGCGGTAATGAAAGCCATCGGTGCCAGCGTCTCTCAAATCGCTGTACTGTATTTCGCTTTCATCTTTATGATCTCCGCGATAGCGACAGCGATTGCCGTGCCTGCGGGTCTAGCTGCCGGGTTCGCTTTGTCCAAATTAGTTTTACTCAAAATCCTAAATTTCAGCTTACACAACAGCGCATTACCAACAACCCCGCTATCCTTACTCATACTGACTGGCATCTTATTGCCGATGGTAATCGCAGCGAGATCCATTCTCACAAGAACACGCGTTAGCGTTCATTCTGCCTTAAGCAATTTTGGAACAAGTCAGCAGCATTATTCCGCTGTGGGTAATTGGAAAATCATCGATAAGCTCACTTGGATTAATCGAAGTTTGCTGATGTCCTTACGAAACTGTTTTCGAAACCGTGGACGTTTGATCTTGAGTTTGGTGCTCTTAAGCAGCGCAGGTGCGATGTTTATCAGTAGTCTCAACGTCAAAAATGCCTCACAACAGCATTTGCTCAATGCCGCTACGGAACGCCATTACCAACTCGAAGTGATTACCAAGATGCCGCAGGATCAAACAAAAATGCGACAACTATTGCAGGGAATCGATGGTATAAAAAGTATAGAATCGTGGCCTGCTAGCCGTGTCGCGCGCGTTGGCAAATCGGGCATAGAAATCGAGCGCTCCTACCCAGACGGCGCGCATGGCACTTTGGTCATGATCGCCATGCCAGTTCAGAGTCAACTGATCGACTTACCGCTCACGCAGGGGCGAAAGCTGACTGCCGAAGACCTCGATGCGGTCATTCTCAATCAAAGAGCATTGGCATTTTTCCCCAATACCAAAGTCGGCGACAAGATACAGATCAGTAGTTTCGGAAAAATTAAAACCCTACAACTTACTGGCATTGCACAACAAAAAATGACAGGGGCGACAGCCTATATATCCCCTGCCACTTTAGCGACGTTGTCGAACCAAAGTGAGCTAAGTCGACACTACAAAATCGTCAGCACACAACCAAAAGAATTAGAACCAGAACTCACCACACTTGCCAACACGATACGCCAAGTCCTCAAAGACCATCAAATCCCGGTTGCTGCCATTGTGACCGAAACGATGTTAAGGACAGAAGTGGACGGCCATTTCAATTTGCTGATTTTGTCCTTGTTATTTATCGCACTATTAATGGCAACCGTCGGTGCTTTAGGATTAAGCGCGACCATCAGCAATAACGTGGTCGAGCGCACCCGCGAGTTTGGCATTATGCGAAGCTTGGGTGCAAGCCGTGGCACGATCATGCAAAACATTATTGTCGAAGCCTGCATGATTACGGCCATCAGCTATTTATTAGCTTTAGTTCTCGCACTGCCACTCTCCGCATTCATCGGTCACTTTGTCGGCGAACTATTAATGGAAGAGGCATTCCCCTTAGTCGTTTCTTGGCAATCTTTAGCACTTTGGTGGCTCATTACGACCTTCATTGGCATAACCGCTTCAGCGCTGCCCGCATGGCACTCTGCACGTCTGAGCATACGGGAGTCGTTGGTGTTTCATTAGGCTTTTCCTTGCCCTTTTGAAGTAGATGCTTTGCGCTTCAGTAAAGTGCTCCCTATCCAATACAAAGTCGTTACAAACGCCAACAGTACGGGGATTGCCAAGACCGGAATCCCCAGCAAATTGCTCTTACGAACGATCGTTGGGAAGACTTGCATTTGCCCATTGAAGAACGAGCCACTTGCTATCAACATGGCAAAGCACATGCGCCACAGGTGTCGCACTAAACGCTGTGAGCCAAGGATTTTTTCGACCCAGATCATACGGACATCTAATGCGGCGCATAGCAAGCTTATTGATCTAAAGACGAGTAGTGTTAATCGAAAGGGTCTAACCGAAAGGGTCAGCATCGCATACATTTAATGCGATGCTGACCCTTCTGGTTGGTACTTGTTTTCGTGCCTGTTCCTGAATTTGAATATTCTTTTCATGAGTCCAGTGGATCCTGCCTTTTGAGAGGACGACAAAATCCGACCTAAGATCTAATAAGTGCTTCCTTAAGATTTTTTCTTCATCAAATCTTGCAGTGCTGCGAAAGGATTATGAACGGCGTGTTTAGTTTTACTTTCGCCAGAGCAGCCTTGCTGGTCTGCCTCGAGATAGCGTGAGTGTTCATTGTCATGGCAATATAAACACAGTAATTCCCAATTACTGCCATCGGCCGGGTTGTCGTCGTGATTGTGGTTGCGATGATGGACCGTCAGTTGCGAAACGTTGCTATGATTGAATTCGCGCATGCAGCGACCACAGACCCAAGGATACATTTTTAATGAGCGTTCACGATAGCCTTGTGCTCGCTGGGTCGCGTTGCGATTAGCATCCGCGACGATTTTGTCGAGTTTTCCCGTGTCTATTTTTTTTGTGTTCATGATGTATTCCATCGTTAATGTCAATCATTGCAGCGAGAGACAATTTCTTCTAGAAACGTTCGTATCCCAAAAGATATCGCCATTCCCCGATCGCTAAGCTCGCCATCGCTAGGCGGCCTATGCGTAGGCGTTTTTGTGCGACGACACGTAAGCCAACGCTAGCGCATATCTGCGGTATTTGGCTAGAGTGCGGCGCTTTTATTGCAAAGCGTAGCCGAGTTTCATTTTGCCAGCTCACTTTCATCGGCGCCAGCGGTATGCCGTCGAGTTGCATACCTTTATTGAGTAAGGCCAGACCATTTGGAGGCATGCTGCCAGCGACCTCAACAATAAATTCATGTTCGATTTTTGCCGCATCATCGATTAATAGGCGTGCGATGCGCCAATCTTGCGTCAGCACTACCAGACCACTAGCATCGCAGGCTAAAGCATCGCATAGCGTCAAGTTACTGAGGTGACGCTTTAAAAAAGTAAGACCAGAACGGTCGCTGGCAGCTTGTGAAGTGAGAGTAATAGCTCGCACCAAAGCAGTAGCCTGCACGCCTGCGGGTTTGTTGATTAAAAAAGTAACAGGCGCTGCTGGTGCAATGCTAGCATCGGGGATGAGTTCGATGCGCTGCTCTGGAGCGACGCGATAGCCGGCCTCCTCGACCAGTAAGCCATTGACTGAAACCCAACCGCCAGCGATGTATTGTTCTGCTTCTTGACGCGAGCAAGGAACTTGCTCGGCTAAGCGTTTGGCGAGCCGAACTGTATTGGGCATAAATAGTTAGGTAAGGTGATTAGGGATTGGATAGATTTCCGAGTAAAGAAGCTATTGTACGGGAAGTCCATATGAGTTGCGTGAAGCAAGCGGTATGAAAACTCACTGAGTTTCTTTGGAGTAGCTCATTCATTATGGTTCATTTTATATGGCCTTACTGATATGTCAAAACAAGGTAGCGTAGTTGAAACGCAATTGTGCGTACAAAATCGTCTTGTCGGCAGTGTCCAACAACACGACAGTTTATTAATGAAAGGATGGTGATGCATACTCATGACATACTCAAATTGAGGTTAGAAGAAATCACTGCTGCGCGGCACTGGCCCCTTCGATCACTATTTGTTTGCGGTCATTGTCGCACTGCCAATCTCAGCATTCATCGGTCAATTCGTAGGAGAGCTATTAATGGAAGAGTCATTCCCCTTAGTCGTTTCTTGGCAATCATTGGCACTTTGGTGACTCATTACGACCTTAATTGGCATAGCCGCTGGAGCGGTGCCAGCATGGCACTCAGCACTTTTGAGCATATGGGAGATGTTGGTGTTTCGTTAGACTTTCCTTATTGAAGTAGATATTTTCCGCTTGAGTAGCGTACGACCTATCCAATACACAGTCGTTGCAAGCACTAGCAGGGCGGGGATCGCAAAGACCGGAATCACCAGAAAGCTTCTCTTACGGATGATCGTAGGAAAGACTTGCATTTGCACATTAAAGGAAGAACCCGTTGCAATCAACATGGCGAAGCACATACGCCATAGAAGTCCCACCAAAACGCTGTGAACCAAGGGCTTTCACGACCCGTATCTTGCGGAGATTTAAAGCGGCGCATCACAAACTGAAAGCTTCAAAACCAAGTAGTGTTTGCGTCAGAATGTTCTTGGTGATTAGCGACTTAGGGTCTGCAAGAAAATCAAACCATAGTTTCAGCGAATAGAATCACATGCTGGGGAATAACAACTGGACACACTCGCGGTAACCTCGCTATCTTTCACTCCATCCAAATCGCTCCAGTTGTAGTTGTGCAACATGAATATGATTTAATCTGTTGCCAGTTATCGCAGAAACGACTCTGGCGCTTAGAGATTGCCGCTACGCTGCGATCCGATACGATGCCCTAAAATGTGTTGGTTCGAGCTATGCGAAGTTTGCTGCGATTTAGTGTTGTTCAATATACCCATCGAAATGGAATCGCCTTGATTTTTGGGCGCTGATATCCCGCTATCTGCGCACGTAGATTCCACTTGTGATCATCCGTTTAATGCGTGATACTAGGCTTACCTGTTTTTATCGACATGCCAGACTAGAAATTGCGGAGTTAGATCAATTTTCGAAATATATGCAGAGTTAATTCATAAATAAATCGTCTGCAAATGCCACAGTAATTCTAGATTCCTCACTTGATCGCTCATCATTGCAGTTAGAGAATTTAATATGAACCCATATCCATTCACTAAAATCCTCCGAAGTGCGTTGTTAGCGTTAACCCTATTGTGTAGTTTTCCTGTTCATTCAAAAGACAAACAAATTGTCTATTTAAGCGCAAAGCAAGACTTGCCGTTCTGGAGCACCATGGGAAAAGGGGTGAAGGCGGCAGCCCTTAAACAGGGCTTTACCTACAAGGAACTCGATAGCAACCTCAACGCCCAGACGCAACTACAAAATGCACGTAAAGCAATTGCAGAGGGGGCGGTCGGTATCGTGCTTTCACCAACTGATAGTAAGACAGCACCTGAAGTATTGAACTTAGCCTTGCAGGCAAAAATTCCCGTGGTGATTGCAGATATTGGCACAAATGCTGGCGAATACACTAGTTACATAAAATCAGACAACTATCGTGGTGCCTTCGATATCGGCGTGGCGCTCACTGTGGCGCTGAAAGAGAAAGGGTGGCGCGATGATCCTTATGCCATGATTACAATCTCCCTGGCGCGTAAAAATGGACAAGATCGCAGCAACGGTTTTCGGGATGCGATGCAAGCCGCTGGACACGGCAAGGAAACTGCCTTGCGGCAAATGCAGAATTATTCGGCCGATGAAACCTTTCAATTTGTTAATGACATCTTGCGATCATCGCCCAAACTACGTAGTGTCTTTATCCAAACCGACCAGCCCGTATCTGGTGCCATGCGTGCACTGAAAGCGGCTAAGAAAGACGGAGAAATATTGATTGTTTCTTTTGATGCTATGCCAGAGGTGGCGGAATTGCTCAACAGTGGCGCATTAGTCGCAGTTGGGATGCAACAACCATATTTAATGGGCAGCATGGCTGGCGAAGCCTTGATTGGCAAACTTCGGGGCGACACGATTCCCAAACAAATTTTAGTGCCAATTTTGGTCGCGACCAAAAAGAACATTGCTACGCTTTTGCCCGTTGCAAACAAGACTGTGTTTGGACTAGAGCCCAAGTGAGCCAACTCATATCTGCTTATGTTAAAGATTAAAATTCATATTCACCCTCGAATCACTTGAATTGTTGCATATGCACCCTCCTCATTTGAAGCTTGGATCACGTCTGGCGCTCAGTTATGGCGTGGTGATCGCATTGCTTGTTGGCGTCGCATTGGCTGGTCTCGTGGCGTTGGCTGAATTAAGTCACACTACTGATGATGCGTTCAAAGATAAGTATCCTAAAACGATATTGGTCAACAAGCTCATCAACAACCTAGAAACGATCGCCCGTGCGATGCGCAATACGCTATTTCTAAACGACGAGCAGCAAGTGCAGGAGCAGTTACAGGAAATAAACGCCACAAACATACAAATGGCATCTGCGTTGGCTACGCTGAAAAAGAATGTGACTGATGTGCAAAGTGTCGAAATTATCCGTGACATTGAAATTGTCCATTCCGCATATATTGTTAATCAGGAAGACTTCATTAAACTTGTGACAAATAATAGAATGGGCGAGGCGAAAAATCTGCTGCTGGTTGACTTACATCCCTATCAAATTCAATACTTCCACTTTTTAAACATGCTGAATCGCCATCAAAGTGAATTGATGGACAAGGCTAGTTCCGACACTTCAAAAACCTTTCTTGTGGCGAAAAGACTGATGCTGATCCTAACGGTACTTACCGTGGTTCTGAGCATCTTTGTTACGATCTACATTTCGCGTTCATTGTTAAAACAATTGGGAGGCGAACCAAGCTACGCGGCCGCTGTCGCAAATAAAATTGCATTGGGCGATTTAAGCTCGAAAATACAGATTAAGGTCGAGGACCATTCCTCTCTCTTGTACGTGATGGAGCGAATGCGCGAAAGTCTCTTGGAGCGTAGCGAGGCCTTAGAGTCTAGTAACATGGAATTAGAGGCCATGGTTGATACCTTAAAACAAACTCAAGAAGACCTTGTTTTGAGTCAAAAAATGGCGGCCTTGGGTTCTTTGGTTGCCGGAATTGCGCATGAGTTAAATACGCCTTTGGGCAATGGCTTGATGGCTGCTAGCACCTTGGCTGATATGACACAAAGCATGTGTGACGATGTAAAAAGCGGGATCGTCAAGCGTTCTACGCTGGAGATTTATTTTGCACGAGCGCTCGAAGGTCAGGAGATGCTTATACGGAACCTAAATCGAGCTAGCGAACTTGTGCGTAGTTTCAAGCAAGTTGCTGCCGACCCTGAGACTTCGCAGCTGACATCATTCATCCTGGGGGATGTGGTTCAGGAGGCTATGTTGAATCTACAGCCTTTGCTTAACAACACAGATTTCGCGGTAGTCATTGATGTTTCTCCCGATATCGTTTTGGAGAGTTATCCAGGTCCGCTCGCACAAGTTCTTACCAATCTGCTGAGTAATGCGCTGATTCACGGGCTGGAAAATAGATTGAAGGGAAAATTGTTGGTATCGGCAGGTCGGATTTCTGGGCAACTAATTGAGCTCGTGATTGCCGATGACGGCGTTGGCATCGAGCCAAAAAATTTGACACGTATTTTCGACCCATTTTTCACGACCAAACTGGGACACGGTGCATCTGGATTGGGACTACATATTGTGCATAATATTGTGCACACGGTACTGCAGGGAAAAATCAAAGTGAGTAGTGAACTCGGTGTCGGAACAAAATTTGTGTTAACACTTCCAGAGAGAGTTTTCGTAAGCTGAAGCACCTGTGCTAGGTCGGAGCTTGCGCTCCGGCCGAGTTACCCCACGCCAGAGCAGTCAAGTCTGATGCTCCAGCGATAGAGCAAATGACAACTAACCGGCGTGATGGTGTCGTAACTGAATTTACTATTGCTTTGCGCCTTCAACCAGGCGTCTGCCCAGTCCAACGGCATAAGGTGCAGCGCGGGCAGGCAACATGGGGTCAGCTGAGGCTTCCATCCCTTTTGGCATGACCATCGGGTTATAGGTAATGGTTAAACAGGCGCCGCCACCATCTTCAGATACTGAAGTGATTTTCAGCATACCTAGGTTGACCTTCTTCCGTCCTTCAGGCAACGGGACTGTAGCGCTGTCTATTTTATCGCCAGCTTGCGCTAACTCAAGGTTGAAGTTGAAAGCCACTTTGCCGTCTTTGACGCGTTGACGCAGATCGTCAAAAAGGAAAACAGGTCCTTTTGCTTTTGCTTCGTCATCGCTCAAACCTTGTTGGCCGCCCACTGGCTCAAAAATCCATTTGCCAAATTGTTTGGTGCCTTTGGCATTGACAAAACCAAACGCATGCACGCCCCAATAGTTAACGCTGCCAAAACTGGCTGGGACGGGCTGAGACGCAAAGTGCTTGCCAATCAATAGCACCTCGGGGTTAGCATCATTGAATGCCTTGACCTTGGCTGGGTCGGCTTGCTTCGTGGCGGGGTCAGGCTGCCGGGACGCAATTAGATCGAAGAACTGCTGTGGCGACGAGGCACCGAAAACCGGGGAAGAAATATTTCCCATCTGCCATTGCTCACCTTTTGGCAGATCGAACTGCAGCGCCATATTGCGCTGCGACTTGGCGTTATCCGGCGCCTTTGGGTTGGCACCGCCGACCGAAAAACGCACCACGACTGGCACTGGCTTGCCACTGAATGCTGAAGCTGTTGACAAAGCGCGGGCATCTGCGGTGCCTACAAACTCACCCATAGCACAGATGCCTTTTGCGCCCGAACGCCTGTAGCCTTCGAACTTGCCAAAAGTAGACTCGAATTGGTTCAGGAAGGCATTTGGATCGGATGCTGTAGCCGCAGGATTGACTTGCGCAAAAGCGTTGAGGGTCAGCATGGAGGCGGCTGTAGCCACCAGTGAAAGGGTCAAATTTTTCATCGGGCATCCTAGGTTTTCAGATTGAAAGAATTAACGAACGCCAAGTTACCCAGTGCACTTACCTGCTTGACAGTGTTCGTTGTGATGTAGTCGTTTCAAGCTTCTATTCCTTACATATAAGCGAGTAATTTTTTTTGTTGCGTGGCAAGTCCCTCAGTACCTGCCTCGCAAAAAAAGATGATAACTGAGGTCAAATTGAGCCAAACAATCCGCATGCGTTGGAACGTTTGGCTGTGTTAATGAAACCCTAGTGGAACTACTTCAGCTTCTTATCGTTGATGAATTGAAGTGTAAATTTCCCAGCTGCCCATACTAAACATCTGGGGAATTTTTTTAGCGAACTTTGACGCCGCGAAATAGTAACCAAAGACCAGTAACGATTTCGCTGATAAACATGGGAATAAAGCCTAGCTGTATGGTGCCTGCGTATTCTGGTAATAATAAATTTCCAAGACTGGTCAATACGACTAGAATCGAAGCGAAAATACCAAATAAGGCTTGTACTTTCGGCAGATAGTTTGACTTTAAGAAAACGCTAAAGAAAAGTATCGATCCGATACTGAAGAACAAAGTCGACATATTGAACCCAGCGAAATGACTGCTATAGGCTAATTTCATTAGCGTTTGCCATTGATCCATTCCTTGGCTGGCTCCAAGAGTACTTGTGCCGACTGTCGTGACGGTTGCTACAGCAACGGCAGCAGTATAGATACGTAGTTGAACAAAGCTAAATATCACCGCAACGGCACCAACGAAAGTTTCACCAAGTCGAAATAGCATTGCAAGTTGCGCGATACGCTCATTCGCTGTTTTGAGCGTGACATATAAAGCGTAGGCCAGCACTGTTGTGCAAACCGACGCCATAAGTTGTAGCGCCAAGCCGATGCGGTAAAGATGTTCTGAATTCGTTGCATTGTGCGCGCGGCTCGCAAAGTCACCGACACCCAGGATACTGGAGTTGAGAAATTGGCCACCCATGTATAGTACGATGAGTAGCAAATATACAAAGCCAGCTAAACGCGCGTAGAAGATCTGTATGTCGTGGTCATTCGTGTTTTGCATGATGAACTCCTTTGATTAATTGAACATTCGATTATTTAGATGTGATTGGTGATTTGAGAATAGCCTGTTTACGCTTGATTAAGGTGCGCGCTAACCAGTATAAAGTCGTCAAGAGAACAAGAAGGACGGGTATTGCCAAGACCGGAATCCCCAGCAAATTGCTCTTACGAATGATCGTTGGAAAGACTTGCATTTGCCCGGTAAAGAAAGATGCGGTTGCGATAAACATCGCAAAACACATACGCCATAAATGTCTTACTAAACGATGTGCGCCAGCGATTTGTCCTGCCCAAATCAAGCGAAGATCCAAGGCTGCACATACTAAGCTGATTGATCCAAAGACGAGTAGTGTTCGCGGGGGACTGTTCTTGGTGATCAGCGATTTAGGGTCAGCCAGAAAATCAAACCATAGACTCAGCGAATACACGCATAGAACGGCCGCTGCAAGTGCAAATCCTTCTAGTACTGGTTTACTATCCTGTACGGTTCGCTTAACAGCTAACCACGACGTGCAAACGAGATAAGTCGTGAACAGTGCAGCAACGCCAGTGACGTGATCGGTCCGTATAAAAAATGAAATGATAGCGGCGCTGATCGTCATCAATAACATGGAGAGGGTAAACATGGTTCCAGATTTACGATGTAAAGGTGAACCTTTAGCCGCATATAAAGCAATAAAGCCGGAGGCGATGGCCATTAAGCCAGCAATAATGTGTATCCATTTCATGATTGTTCCTTGTGTTTGATTGATATGTCTTGATTGATGTTCCTTGATTGATGTTCGTGAGAATAAAGCTCACGACAAAACTCTCTGAGTTGATTGCGATGAATGACGGACGTTGTGGATTCAATGGCGGTATATGACGATGACTGCCGTCGCTCGTACCATCGCTGTCGGGGTTTTAAACTCCAGCGCTTACTCTGATGCTGTCACTTTTGACTATCACCTATTTATATCAAAAAGATACGAACTCGGATTTACGCTCCGCATTAATTTACAAGCGGCGATAGTGGCAATTGTGTGCTGATTTTCCTCATGCTAAGTCATTGCTTTGATTCTAGGCAAACATAGATGCCGCAGTTGGTCAAGCTATAACGTCGTTTATCTATCGCCGAGCGTCAACCGTCTGGTAGAAATGGCCGCACTCAAACAAGGCGGGTAAACTCTACCTATTCTTAGTTTGCACTCAAGGTAATTAGGGCAGCTATTTTTCATCCTTCGTATGGGCTTACATCATGGATAGCAAAGAATTATCAAACGCATTGTCGACACCACCTTCAATGTACAGTTGGCAGCGTATAAAAGTGGTTTTAGTGGTAGCTCTCATTCTTAGTATTATGATGAAGTTCACTTGGGCATCTTGGTGGATTACAATTTTTGTCCGCTTAGCGTTGATAGGTATGATCCAGTTGACGGCGTTTGGGATTGTTGAACGTTGGCCAAAACGTCTGCCGCGTTGGGTAGCACGTTGGGTCCTTCAAGTAGCGGCGGTGGCGATCGTGGTTCCATTTGCTGCTGCGCTGGTCTATACCTTGATGTACTTTGGAGATCCCATCCCTTGGTACAAAGTGCCAAAACAATTAGCTGGCTGTGGTGAGATGATCGGTGCCGGGCTGCTGTTTTCACCATGGATAGCGATGTCTGCTTTATATCGCAATATCACTGGCCAAGCCCAGCGACAGGCGCTATCGTTTGAGCTAGAGCGTAGTGAGTTAGCGCGTGATGCCCTTGATTCGCGTCTACGTTTATTGCAAGCGCAGGTTGAGCCGCATTTCTTATTCAATACCTTGGCGAATGTAAGAGAATTGGTGGACTCTGGTTCTTCTCAGGCATCGAAAGTGTTAGGTAGTTTGATCGCTTATTTGCGTGCAGCAGTTCCGAATTTAAATAGTGCAGCAAGCACCTTGGGACAAGAGTTGGAATTAGTGCGTGCTTATCTAGAGTTAATGCACATGCGCATGCCGGATCGATTGCAGTTTTCTTTCAACGTGAATGATACCGCACTACAAGTGCCGTGCCCGCCCATGACATTGCTCACTTTGGTAGAAAATGCGGTGCGCCACGGTATTGATCCGAGTGAAGAAGGGGGGCGAATTGATGTCACGGTGCAGATGCAAAATGAACGCTGTGTGGCGCAAGTGCGCGATACTGGCGTAGGCTTGAGTGGAGGTCAAGGGAGTAAGGGCCTAGGCACAGGCTTGGCAAATCTGCGTGAACGATTACAATTGGTGTTTGGAGAACATGCACAGCTCAGTTTGACGGCAATCGAACCGCATGGCTTCCTTGCAGAAATCAATTTACCAACCTAACTCCCGAATAAAACTAAGGACAAAACCCTCTGAGTCGATTTCGATGAATGACGGACGTTGTGAGTTCAGTGATAGTATTTAGCGATGATTCTCGCTGCTCATTGTGTAGTACCTACTGCTTTGATGCATTGCCGAAAATATTGGCCGCAGTTGGTCAGGCTATAACGTCGTTTGACTGTCGCCGAACGTCAACCGGCTAGTAAAAATAGCGGTATTCAAACAAGCAAGATAAACTCTGCCTATTCCTAGTTTGCACCCAAGGTAATTAGGGCAGCTCATTTTCATCCTTCGTATAGGCTTTACATCATGGATAGTAAAGAATTATCAAACGCATTGTCCGCACCTCCATCGATGTACGGCTGGCCGCGTCTCAGAGTGGTTTTATTTGCGAGTTTCATTCTTACTCTGCTTTGGCTGCCAATTTTTCAATCATCATGGCTCTTGCCACCAACGCGATTGTTGATGCTCGGCTTAATTCAATTGTCGGTATTTGGCCTATTTGAACGTTGGCCTAGACAGCTACCGAGTTGGATGGCACGTTGGGTGTTGCAAGTGGCAGCCGTAGCAATCGTCGTGCCATTTTCAGCTGCATTTATTTATTCACTAACAACCTTTTCAAGCCCAAGTGTTTGGTCGGCCGATGCCAAAAAACTATTTGGCTTTGGTACTTTGACCGCTGCAGGACTCTTGGTTTCGCCTTGGATTGCGATGTCGTCGTTATATCGTCATATCACTGGACAAGCCCAACGACAGGCACTGTCGTTTGAGCTAGAGCGTAGTGAGTTAGCGCGTGATGCACTTGATTCGCGTCTGCGTTTATTGCAAGCGCAAGTAGAACCCCATTTCTTGTTTAATACCTTGGCGAATGTAAGAGAATTGGTGGACTCTGGTTCCTCTCAGGCATCGAAGGTGTTGGGTAGTTTGATCGCCTATTTACGTGCAGCGGTTCCAAATTTAAATAATGCAGCAAGCACCTTAGGACAAGAGTTGGAATTAGTGCGTGCTTATCTAGAAT
>CAUPNA010000018.1:0-40848 GCA_963512475.1 uncultured Undibacterium sp. | reverse complement strand
GGTGCGCCGAATGTGCGTGTCGGTATGAAAGTCCCATGTGCGATGGCGGGTGCTGTGTTGCCACCAGGTGCTGATGGTCAGCCTTTCTTGATTAAAGTCGGTAAACTGCGTGGTGTTGAGTCGCAAGGTATGTTGTGTTCCGCGCGTGAATTGAAATTATCCGAAGACCACGGCGGTCTGATGGATTTGCCAGCTGATGCGCAAGTCGGTCAAAATTTCCGCGATTATTATCAGTTAAACGATCTGAAATTCACGATCAAGTTGACGCCAAACAAAGCGGATTGCTTATCCGTACTCGGCGTGGCACGTGAAGTATCGGCTTTAACGGGGACGCCTATGCATGTTCCTGAAGCGCATATTGTGCCGGTGACTTTGACAGAAAAGTTGCCAGTTAAAATCAGTGCGCCAGATTTGTGTGGTCGTTTCGTTGGACGTGTGATTCGCGGTGTTAACGCTAAAGCGCCAACACCGGATTGGATGAAACAACGTCTCGAACGAAGTGGCCAGCGACCAATTTCTGCACTGGTTGATATTTCTAACTACGTGATGTTGGAAATGGGGCGTCCAAGTCATGTATTCGATTTGGATAAAATTCACGGTGGCCTCGATGTACGTTGGGGTAAAACCGGTGAATCCTTAAAGCTCTTGAATGGTAATACTGTGGCGGTTGATGAGTGGGCCGGTGTAATCGCCGATCATCAGGAAATCGAATCTTTGGCAGGCATTATGGGCGGCGATTCAACTGCCGTGACATTAGATACAGAAAACATCTATTTAGAGTCTGCATTTTGGTGGCCGCAATCGATACAAGGTCGTGCTCGTAAGTACAATTTTTCGACAGATGCCGCACATCGTTACGAACGCGGTGTCGATTTCGCATCTATCGTTGAACACGTTGAACGTATTACCACTTTGATCGTGGAAATATGTGGTGGTGCTGATCACGTCAAAGTCGGTCCAGTGGATGATTTGGTGGTTAACTTGCCAAAACGCCAGCCTGTCAAATTGCGCACAGCACGTGCAAATAAAGTCATTGGCGTAGATTTCACTGATGCACAAATCGCTGACATCTTTACCCGTCTCGGCTTGCCGTTCTCCCAAGAACCTGGTTTGTTTTTAGTCACGCCACCGTCCTACCGCTTCGATATCGAAATCGAAGAAGATTTGATCGAAGAAGTGGTACGCGTGTTCGGCTTTGAGAATATTCCATCTTTGCCGCCAGTCGCACCAAACGCGATGTTGATTGCGCCAGAGAATACCCGTTCGGCTTTCACTTTACGTCGTCAGATTGCCGACTTGGATTTCCAAGAAGTCGTTAATTACAGCTTCGTGGAAGAAGTCTGGGAAAAAGATTTCTGCGGCAATGATAATCCTATCAAACTGCAAAATCCGATTGCCAGTCAAATGAGCGTGATGCGTACCAGTCTGATTGCAAGTCTAGTAGCAAACACACGCTACAACCTGAATCGTAAATTGAATCGTGTGCGTATTTTTGAATTGGCTGCTGTCTATTTGCGCGACGAATCTATCGTTGATGGCGCATTGACTTTGTCTGGCTACGATCAGCCGAAGCGCCTGGCTGCATTGGCCTATGGCCCGATCGCGACCGAGCAATGGGGGCAAGCGACACGCAATGTTGATTTCTTTGATCTGAAGTCGGATCTGGAAAATCTATTTGCGCCTAAAGTGCTGCGTTTTAGCAAAATTGATCACCCAGCTATGCATCCGGGCCGTTCTGCACAAGTAGAGTGCGATGGTAGAGTGATTGGTCTGATTGGCGAACTGCATCCACGATTACAACAGAAATATGATTTGCCTTTGGCACCTATTGTATTTGAAGTCGAGGCCGCTGCATTACAGGCAATTAATTTACCGAGTCATCGTGAAATTTCTAAGTTCCAAGCGGTTACGCGTGATTTAGCTTTGGTTGTGAAACAAACCGTTTCCACGCAAGATTTGATAGACGTTTTCCGTGCGGAAATAAACAAAGCCGAATCTTGCAAAATCGTGCAAGACCTTGTTTTATTTGATGAATATCGTGGCAAAGGTTTGGAAAATGATGAGAAAAGTCTTGCTTTCCGCTTTAGCTTGCAAGATACTCAGAATACCTTGCAAGATGAAACAGTCGAGTTGGCAATGACAGCTTTAGTTGCCGCTGCGACCGCTGGTGTTTCCGCAAGACTTCGTTAAATTAACTGCTTTTTTTTGACGCTCTGAATGCCAATGTTATTTGGCAGGTAGGGGCGTCAAAGCGTTTCAGCGAATCGAGAAGTCGGAATCAGTAGCATCATGCGCCGTGCACGAAAAGAAGACAGACACCCATAAAGATAACTGGGTAAAGAATAGGTAAATAATGATGAACGACGTAACTTCTGCTGATCTTCAAGAATTGTTAGACGAAGATTTAAAACGTGCGATGCATGAGGCGCAAGCACGTTCTAAGGCAGAAAAAGATTTGCCCACCTTAACCAAGGCAGAGCTGGCCGAACTCTTGTTTGAACAAGTGGGTTTGAATAAACGTGAAGCGAAAGATATGGTTGAAACCTTCTTTGGCGAGATTCGTGATGCCTTGGAACGTGGTGCCGAAGTCAAACTCTCTGGCTTTGGCAATTTTCAATTGCGTGATAAGCCACAACGTCCTGGACGTAATCCAAAAACCGGTGAAGAAATTCCTATCACCGCGCGTCGTGTCGTCACTTTCCATGCTAGCCAAAAGTTAAAAAGCATGGTTGATGATCTGCATTCTTCTAGCCAGTTTAATGGTGCTAACGCTGCGTAATTTTCTCCTATGTTTGCCTTATGAGTGACGTCACAATGGAAAACCTCGTGTTGCCTCCTATTCCCGCTAAACGCTATTTCACCATAGGTGAAGTCAGTGATTTATGTGGTGTGAAACCGCATGTTTTACGCTATTGGGAGCAAGAATTTGCACAGCTTAAACCTGTAAAAAGACGCGGTAATCGGCGTTACTATCAGCATCATGAAGTGCTGCTGATCCGTCGTATTCGCGAGCTGCTTTATGAGCAGGGTTTTACTATCAATGGTGCACGGAATAAACTCAACAACCAAGTCGCCCACGACGAAGTCATAGAAACGGCGATTTCTAGTCAAAATCTGCCTTTGAATTTAGTAAAAATTCGTAGTGAATTGCAAGCTTTGTTAGGGCTGCTGAAGTTATAGTTGATTCCACGGTAGGTTGGTGCTGAGCAAGGCGAAGCCCAACTTCTGGCAGGACTTCAAGTATTGTTGGACTTCACATCGTTCAGCGCCAAGCTATATATATTGACCAAGCAAGCATTAACGCAAACTCACCGTCTGATGTTTCCACATTGGATCCTGCCATTTGTAAAAGAGACTCAAAGAGCTAGGCTGGTCCGCGCCGTTTTCAGTTTGTATAGTCTCCATATTCACGACTTCAAAGCGGCGTTTAAATACGCCATCAACTTTAGCTTCGCGCGCTACTAGCATTTTGTTAGTAGCGGGAACCCAGCCTGCAAATTCTACATAGCCCAAATTAGGGTCGGTATTGGCCGGTGGTAAAACGTCGATGACCCAACCTGTCTTAGTTTGATGGAATAACCATAGTTCGCGCCAAGTGTCCATGGGTTGAACCGCCAGTGTTAATGCTGTGTTGTGCTGGTTGGTGCGCGCTGAGGCTTGCCACACCACACTATAAGTGCAGCGTTTAGCCAGCGGATTTTTGATGTCATGCTTGTTTTCACGCTTAGTGTCAATCAGATGCACGCAGGTTTCCCCAACATCGCCTGGGCTCGTGATAATTTGTAGATTGCTTTTTGTATTGACTGCCAACTCCGCAGCCCAGCGCGCGGTACCGACACGCACACCCGCATCGGCATAACTTTGCTTATCTTCGTCAGTTAATTCTTCTTTGTTGACCGACGCAAGTTCTAATAAGGCTCGATTGCCAGCCGCTTGCACGTCTTCATTTTTTCGACTACGTTGGTAGGCGATGCTGGACCACACGCTGGCTTTGCGCATCTTGATACGGTTCTTGAGAAACTCACTCAGATTGTTGGTATCGACACGATCCAAGACGTCGGCACGCCAATTATCAATCGCAAATTTTTCTAAAGGGCGTGTGGCTGGATCTATACATTCTGCTCGGGTCAATGCTAAAGCCGCACGGGCTTTTTGTTCACTACTGGCGTTCATGGCGAGTACGCGGCGAAAGGCCTCGCCGTCATAACATAATTGAATCCGACCTTCGCGTTCAAAACTTTTGAACTGGACGCCGTAATAGCTGGCGACTTCCAGATGTGCTGCGATGGTCATTTCAATTTGCTTTGTTGGTTTCGTAATGGAACCAGATTGGCTTTGTAAATTGCTTGAGCGTCGCGCCAAGCGTTCTGCCATGCTGCCCAAGGCGTCAAAAGCTTCAGCCCCGATCTGCTTGGCAGGTGCAGCTTTTAAATAGGCAGCTGTGTAACTGATACCAAGTGCCTCGGCGCCTGGTGTATCTCGAAGAAATCGAATCACCGCGAAGCTGTCAGGTGCGTCGTCAGGATCCGTGCGCACCAAGCGTACTTGGCTTGCCTTGATGAATCCTGCACGTTCGCGTCTATGGTCATAGACTTGTAAGTAGTCCATGCGCTCTCCTCGAATTTCCAAACTATCACCTTGCCATAAAACGACTTGTTGTTGGGCGCTGTCTTTGGGTGCTGCACGCAATGCAGCCTGGTCTTGAGTGACGATGGCGATCAGGCTGGAAGCTGCTGCTGCGGTAATACTTGATAGCATGATTTTCCTCTACGTACGAAATGGTGGTTTTGAATAAGACTTAATTATTCTCGAAATTGTTTTCGGTCGGACTGGCTTCCTTGTTAGTAGCAGGATTGGTTACATTGTTGTTTTGTGTCTTGCCAGTGCCGAGTAAAGCCGATCCAATAAAGCCACCATCAGCTGGAGGAGGGGCGATGATGACGGAGATTTTGTCGGACAATTTATCCGCCATCGTTTTCTGAATCAGTAAAGGGTGCTTGGACAATAAGGCACCATCACGTTCCAATTGTGCGCTAGAGACCTTGCCGACCAATTCCTGACGATAGGCATCAGCATCGGCTAGTTTGCGACGTGAGTCGGCTTCACCTGCAGCCTCGATGACACGTGATTGTGCATTGCCTTCAGAAGTTTTGATCATAGAAATTTTTGCAGCTTCAGCTTCTAATTGCCTCTGTTCGATTTGTTTTTTTTTGAACGGCAAAACGTGCTTCATCGCTTCTTCTTGCGCTTTAGCCGCAATTACCTGTTCATTACCAGCTGCTTCAGCGGCTTTCTCTCGGCGTATTTTTTCTGCGTCGGATTCCAACGCGGTTTGCCTCACTTGTTTTTCTTTGAGTTCTAAGGTGTAGTGCATTTTTTCACTTTCTAGTTCTTCTGCTAAAAGTTTTTCCATGCCACGTTTGTAATCAGCTGGTAGATCAATTTTACCTATCATCACGGCATGTAAAAGAATGCCGTCGTTGGCCAATTTTGGCTTCAATTCCGCTTCTATAATTTGTTGAATCTCCGCACGTTTGCTGGAGAAAATTTCTTTCACTGTGTAACGGGTGAAGGCCTTGTACATGACACCTTGCACCATGGGTTCGACGATATCTGCATTGATATTGTCAGGTAAACCTTTGCCAGTGCTGGTCAATTTGCTTGGGTCAATGGCATAGCGTACAGTGAGATCAACGCCCAGCGATAAACCCTCAATTGATTGAAACGGTGCTTCGTTATCTGCGCTGGTTTTGCTAGGACGATATAACTGATCTTGCAACGAGTATTTGCGTAGTTGGTAGATGCCAGGAATAACAATGACACTGCCTTCACGAAACTGCGCGGCATTGCCAGTGAATAGATTTGAACGCACACCAACATGACCACGACTAATAGTTTGAATCGGCGGATGGACATAGACCGTATATGCAAATGCACCAATGGCGCCGAAAACAGCGAGATTCTTTAAGTTTGCTTTACTATTCCATCGCGATTTCACCTGAAATTCGGGAGGGTACTCACTCTGGTATTCCGTCGCTGCATCGCCGTTGAGTGGGGAGACTGTTCCAATATTGGATTGGGACGAAGTGCGTGTAGTGAATACAGATGAAAATGTGGAACGTATTGCGTTGACGATGGATTTAAGACGATTTGCCATGATGCCTCCTGAGATTAAATGTCGGGTAAGGGTTTGAATTTGTCCGCATATTTTTATGCGTTTCCCTAAGACGTATCTTGCTTTGTCAGGTGTGGAGGATTCAATGCCGTCCCACGGGAGGTATCGTCACTGCTAAGTCGTATTTACTAATGAGACGGAATATTCATGCCAGCTTGTGAAGAAAAACTCACAGCAGAGCACAGACTTTTTGAGCGAAAACAGGGATACTGGGTGCAAATAAAGTAAGAGGAGTAGTTTGTGTCGAATCTAGTCAAAGTTGCCGTCATTGAAGATGATCTGCCAACTAGTAATCAATTTAAAGCCTGGATAGAGGCTGCTAAACCTGGGATACAAATCGATCAATGGTTTAATCGTGATGATGCCGAAGCGGCGATTGGACGCGAGCATTACGATCTGGTCGTTCTGGACATTGAATTAGGGCGCGAGCGCCATGCTGGCGTGGCAATCATCAATGCGATTAATAAGAACATCAGTAAAGAGGGCGATGGACAGGCAACGCCGGTCTTGGTGGTCTCTGCCATGCCAGCGACTATTTATCGTAGCATTATGAAAGCATTAGATGCTTGGGATTATCTGCAAAAAGCCACCTTCGAAGAAGCCGATTTTATTGAAACTTTTCTTGATATGTTGCGCGCCGTAAAAGAGCGTCGTCAACAAAAAACACCAAGTAGTCGAAAGAAGGAAGAATCGCTACCTGTCATTGAGACATTGAGCATGGACCCCTTACGCCAACGCACACCAACGTGGCGTGGGCAACGCATCAACTTGCCCTTAACAGCGCAACGCATACTCGCTGTGATGTTTGAGAAACGCGGCCAGGTCGTGTCGTATGATGATTTATACGAAGTCGTCAAGAGCGGCCGTAATCGGGACAATATTCGTAAGCATGTGAGTACGATACGCGATGCTTTTCGTGAAATTGATCCTGCATTTGAAGGGATAGAAAATGTTCCTATGCGCGGCTTTCGTTGGGTGGCAAGTGCGTAGCATTTACTTGATCTTTGCCTGAGAAACTGCTCCTTGAGACATCAGATTGATAGTTAAAATTTAGACTAATCTTCATGAAAAAATTTCTACTTTCATCGTATAAACTGCGCTTGCTTTTTCGCGGGATATTTCTGTTACTAGGTTTAGCGACGGTTGGTTTGGCGCTATCTGTACTGCAGCAAGAAAAACAACTGAGCTATAACAATTATCAAGCCAATTTTGATAAAACTCGCAGTCAAATTACGGCTACTTTGCGACATCCTGCTGGTCAGTTAGCCTTGCTCAATCCGCGTAATGCGAATGGCGGCAACTCAGGTACTAGCGAAGGCAGTAGTGAAAGTAGTGAAGCTGGTGCTTTGCATCCTTTGCTTTTACCATTTTCTGCACTTGATTTTGATGATCAAAGTAAGGTGCAGCAAGCGATAGCGATGTCGGGCTGTCTGGTGCAGTACGGTGACAATGGGTCGTTGTGCGTGGGGATAGGAAATAATCCTTGGGCGGGTGGCTTTATTTATGTGGCGGGTAGTTTCAATAGTGCGGCTTTAGTCTCGCGTCCAAGAAGACAAATGATACGTGACGAAGCGCATCGAATTCGCGTGAGGGTTTCTTTACGTGGCGAACATTATCAATGGATAGCGCCGTTTGAAGAAGAACCCGCAAGTAAAACCAATATTGGCTTGCGGGGACGTTGGGTGGGATTTGTAGAAAGTGAAATCGCAAAACCTAATTTACGTCCTGTACGTGATTTTCGTGGATGGGCGTGGCAAAAAGCGATTTGTAATGATACCGATAAGGACACCGATCATTTAACGAATCCAGAAATCTCAAATCCAGATAAGAATCCACATAAGAATCCAGATTGCCTACGCAATACTTTTTTCTCTTTGCGTCTCCCTATCGCTGCGTTGCAAGAAGCCTTGTTTGAAAAAAAACGGCCTGTGTGGCCGCCGCAAGATCTGGATCAAATTCAGGTGGAATTAAGTGTTTTTCCGCCGGGTAGTGAGATTGCACTTTTGGATAGTAAGAGCGTGCCATCCGCCACGCCATTTTCTTTGCGTGATTTACATACCATGTTATTGCCAGGTGAGAGCTTAACGATACGTAAAGCTTCCGACAAAAAGGACATTATTCAGTTACTAGGTAAAGTCGAGCAAGAAGAAGGCTCATGGAATTTATTGACGCGCTTAATCCGGCGCTTGCCAGTTGATGAGTACGACACGCCTTTAATTGCAAGTGATTTGATAAGTACACCTTTGGATAATTATGAGATTAGTTTGAAAGGTGACGTGCGCAGTATTAGTAAGAGTTTGAGTGTGGTTGCGACGCGCGTGTCCTGGTTCGTGGGCGGTATGCTATTGGCCTTGCTAATGGCGTGGCTATTGATAGAAATTAATATCATCCGTCGCATAACTTTGTTGACCAAGCGTGCCGCGACTTTGTCACGCACGATGAAAGGCGCTGGTGAACTTGATCAATTGGACGTGAGTGATTTGCGTAGCCCTGATGAGTTGGGTGTTTTGGCGAGCGCATTACATGATTTGCTAAGGCGCGTTAAAGAGGATGTCGAGCGTGAGGCCATACGCACAGAACAAGAAAAACAAATGTGGCATGCAGTGGGGCACGAGATTATGTCACCCTTGCAGTCTTTAATGGTTCTACATCAGACACCGGATGATCAAAGCCATCGCTACATCAGTCGCATGCAACAAGCGATTAAAGTGTTATACGGCAGCGCAACACCTAGCGAGGCTTTTCAGACTACGGTATTGCAGTTGGATGAAATCGATATCGCTCAGTTCTTAGCGCATGTAGCAAGCAATGCGCCTTGTATTGGTGTCGACCAAGTTGAGTTCGTAGCACCCATCGCGCGTCATAAGAATATTAAAGTCAAAGCCGATGAATATTCTTTGGAAGACGTCGTTACGCATATTTTAAAAAATGCCGATCGTTACCGTCCAGTTGGAAGCGTGATCAGTATCCGGTTAGCGATTGATGAACTTAGTGCCAGCATCACCATCCACAATCGTGGTCCATACATTCCTGACCCTATGTTAGAAAAAATCTTTGAATATGGCGTGTCAGATCAATTAGAGTCCGGCGCAAATGGTAATCGTGGTCAGGGCTTGTTTGTGGCTCAAACGTATATGGCAAAAATGGGGGGGACGATTAAAGCGCAAAATGTGGGAGATGGAGTGGACTTTATACTGACTTTAATGTTGGGGACGAGCTAGGTCAATTCAGTTACGGTTTGAGTAAACAAGTTGGTTTAAGGCAGTTCGTATCGCCGGAACTAGTTCGCTGGCACTCAAACCGATTGGGCCAAAACCATTTTTTACGCAGTCGTCAGCCGCTTGTCCGTGGATAAATGTAGCAAGGCATGCTGCGTCAAACGCACTCAAACCTTGTGCCAAAAGCGTACCGCAAACACCCGATAATACGTCGCCAGTGCCCGCTGTTGCTAGGGCCGGATTGCCGCTGGTATTGATGATGATTTGTTCTTGGTCTGCGATGATACTTCCTGCACCTTTAAGAATGACGGTTGCTTGAAATTTTTTTGCCAAGGTTTGTGCAGATAAGCATCGATCATTTTGGGCCTCGGTCGCGCTGCAGTTCAACAAACGCGCAGCCTCTAATGGATGGGGCGTGATGATCGTGTGCCATGATTGAAGTGACCTGTCATGACACAGTTGCGCTAGATCCGCATGTTTTGAAATCAAATTTAATGCATCTGCATCGATGGTAATGAGAGGTGCTTGTGTCAAGCCAAGTCGCAACATAGCTATCGCTTTTTGTGAGTCCCCGAGACCTGGTCCTATGACAAGATTCTTACCGGAGAAATCGCCTGACTCCGCCTGTCTACACATTAGTTCAGGATGGGAGAAATCAACGCCACTAAAGGCGGCTATAAATTCGACGTGGACACGTCCAGCACCCGTAAACAAAGCTGCGCGTCCCGTTAGCAATGGGGCACCTTGCATGCCGGTGCTGCCACCAACAATGACGACATCGCCATAACTACCCTTGTTACTGTCCTGCTTGCGTGGTGGAACTAAGTTTGCAAGTTGAACGGGGTTCAACAAGTGAGCGTAGGGCACAGGATAGAGAGCCTTATCGATGCCTAAATCGCCGAGGCTGACGACGCCCGCATAGTCTTTTCCTTGCGCCGTATGTAGTCCAGGCTTGTTGCCAATGAAAGTAATTGTATGGCTGGCGATGAGTGCAACACCATCTACGCCTGAGTTGATGATTTGTCCTGTATCCGCATTCAAACCACTAGGTACATCTATAGCCAGCACGGGGCATTGGCTGTTTTGATTGACGGGTTTATTAATGTCTTCGATGAGCGACGCAATTTTTCCTGTAATAGGGCGGTTTAGTCCTATGCCGAATAAACCGTCGACGATTAAAGTGTATTGCTTAGGATTGAATTGTTGGATTTGGTCAAGCTTTAGCCAACGACAGTTCGTTGACTGTGCTCTCTGCAAGCTTAATTTGGCATCGTTTGAATAATTCTCAATAGCGCCGCAAACAAGGATGTGAATGTGGTATTGATTTGCTTGGTCTAATTGAGCCAGTTGGTATGCAACTTCAAATGCATCGCCACCATTATCTCCTGGTCCCGCCAGAATACAGATTGTTTCGATGCGACCAGTTTTGCTTTCTTTTCTGCTTTCATTCTGAAACTCTTTGATGAGTTTGCTAGCTAGTTTTGCTGCCGCTGCACCAGCAGCTTGCATCAAACTCCCTGGCGCTAAAGCCGCTTTTACGCTTTGCTCAAGCTGACGGATTTGCGAAATCTGATAAAGCGAATGAGCTTGCATGGTAAGAGGCTCTAAAATAAATTACTGTGATTTTAGCCTGATACTGCTTAGTTCTCTTTCGAAAGTCGCCTAAATGCCTAAATTCGATCACTTATTTAGATATTGTTTGATTGCGCACAAGTCGCCAAGAGTGTTACGTCATCCAAGCGAAGACAAGGTATCAATCAAGTGTTGAAAGATGTTTTCTATCGGTTGCAACAGATGCGGCAAAATCAAACTCAGCATCAAAAATCCCACGCCGATCGTGACCGGAAAGCCGATACCAAAGATGTTTAACTGAGGCGCTGCACGCGTTAAAATTCCCAACGCAATATTCGTGATTAGTAGAGCAGCGACAACTGGCAGAGAGATGAGAAGGCCAATTTTGAAGATCTCCTCACCCCAGATCGCTAATTTTTGAAAACTAAATCCCATCGTCAGAGAAGTCGAAATCGGAATGCTTTTAAAACTGGTGATGAGCGTTTCAAAAAGAACCAAGTGTACATTCAGTGAGAGAAATAATAGTGTCGTGATAATGACTAAAAATTGACTAATGGCAGATGATCGGCCTCTGGTTTGTGGGTCATAAAAGGTCGCAAATCCTAGGCCCATAGTAAGACCTATTATCTCGCCCGCCATTTCAATACCGGCGAATACAATGCGAACCATAAAGCCCATTGCCATGCCAATAATGAACTGTTGCAAAACCACCATAATGCCAGTAAGGGACAGCATGTCTACATCCTGTATTGGGTCTATCGTTGGTGCGACGATCATCGCTAAGAATACACCGAGAGCAATTTTTACTTGCACTGGGACACCGTTATTACCGAACGGCGGTGCGATGGCGATGAAGCCGAGGATGCGAGTCAATGGCCATAGGAATGCAGCAATCAGGCTGATTAACTCATTGCTGTTGATGGGAATCATAACTACTTTTTTCAGCCAGCCATGGTGGCAATGCCAGTGAATACTTCACGCATATAATCACCTAATACCGACAACATCCAAGGGCCGGCAATGATCAATGTCACGAAGATACCTACTAACTTAGGAATGAAAGATAAGGTCGTTTCATTTATTTGTGTTGCCGCTTGAAAAATACTCACAATCAAACCAATGCCAAGTGCAACTAAGAGCAGTGGAGCAGAAATCATCAAGGTGATTTCCATGGCATGTCTGCCCATGGTCATTACGCTATCGGGTGTCATTTTTTGTCCTTTAATAGAAACTACGCGCCAGCGAGCCAATCAATAACTGCCAACCATCAACTAAGACAAATAGCATGAGCTTAAACGGTAGCGATACGATAGAGGGCGAGACCATCATCATACCCATCGCCATTAAGACGCTGGCGACCACCATATCGACAATTAAAAATGGTATGAAGATCGCAAAACTGATTTGAAAAGCGGTCTTCAATTCACTGGTTATAAAAGCTGGAATCAGCACCCTTAATGGAATATCCTCAGGCCCTTGCAACGCAGGGGTATTAGATAAACGTACATACAGCGCAATATCAGATTCACGTGTTTGCTTGAGCATAAAAGTTTTGAGCGGCTCTACACCTTTCTCCATCGCTTTTTGCATGGTGATTTCATTCTTAGAAAAGGGCAAGTAAGCATCATCGTAAATCTTGTCAAAGGTGGGTCCCATTACAAACAAGGTCAAAAATAAGGCCAAACCTACGAGAACCTGGTTAGGCGGCGCTGACTGTGTCCCCAAAGCCTGTCGTAATAACGATAGAACAATAATGATGCGGGTGAAGCTGGTCATCATTAGTAAGGCTGCTGGAATAAACGCCAGTGATGTCAGGAAAATTAAAGTCTGAATACTTAGCGAGTAATTTTGTCCACCGCCTGGCGCTGGCGAAGTTGTAATTGCGGGTAACCCGCCACCGCTTTGTGCCAGCGCAACATCGGGTGTCCACAGTATAAATATGAGGAGAGGCAATACGATCGGGGCGAGCGCATTAGTGAAACTGGAGGTGAGGGAGCGCAAGGTTTTCATGATGCTTTAAGTTTCAGGTGTATTGCGCTTGTCTAAAGTTTTTTTGAGCCAGTGAGAAAATTGATTTTCCGGGTTGGCATTTGCATGAGCCGGCTCTGATGTGGCAATCACTTGTTTTGGCATACTGCTAAGGGTATTAATTTGTTGTGCGGTGACGCCGAGCACTAACCACTGATCGCCAACTTCTACCACCATAATGCGTTCACGATTACCTATGCTCAATCCACCGACGACTTTCATAGGCACTTTATTCATGCTGTTGATTGGGCCTATGCGCTTAAATAACCAGGCGATCAACAACATTAAACCAATCACGGCAACCAGCGCTAAAAAAATCTGCAGCAGACCTGTGGTTGGCGACACGATGGCCTGTCCCTTCGTTTGTGCTAATGCCGAACTACTTAAAAGTCCATTGATTACGACGATTGATGTACCAAATAAGGTGCTAAATGATGCCCTAAATAGCATACGAGATCTGGCGTGTAATTGCATAAAATATGGCTTCACTTGTTCAGCTTACGAATACGTTCGGCAGGCGTCACAATGTCTGTTAAACGGATACCAAATTTATCATTCACCACCACAACTTCACCTTGGGCAATTAAGCAACCATTCACGAGTACGTCCATAGGTTCACCTGCTAAACCATCCAGCTCAACCACGGAACCTTGCGCTAACTGCAAAAGGTTTTTAATGGCGATTTTGGTACGTCCCAATTCGACGGTTAGTTGAACTGGAATATCGAGAATAAAATCGATATCGTTCGATGTTTGTGCTTGAGGGCTTTTACCAAATTCTTGGAAAGCCCCTGCGGAAAGTGCGGTAGGAGGCGGCGGGGCTGCAGCTGCAGCAGCGGCGCGCGCGGCTGCCTCAGCATCGGCTTTCTCTTGCTCTGCAATGGCCGCACCCCAATCATCCTCGTTGATGGTATCGTTATTGTCATCCATTGCTTTCTCCATTTAGTGATTCGTGTCCTATATCGTTGACGCTAGAACCGAGCATTTTGTCAACTCTAAGGGCGTACTGCCCATTAAAGACGCCATATTTACATTCCATAACGGGTGTTCCGTCTACCTTTGCTGACACGATTTCAGGTACAGCGATGGGAATTATGTCGCCTACTTTCATATTTAAGATATCACCAAGATTTATTCGTGCAGTGCCGAGATCAGCGACTATTTCTACTTCTGCAATTTGAATTTGTTGGGTCATCAGGCGTACCCAGCGTTTGTCAATTTCCAGTGTTTCACCTTGCAAACTACTGGTTAATAAATCGCGTATCGGCTCTATCATGGAGTAGGGCATGCACATGTGCATCTCACCGCTAACTGGCCCAAGTTCTATCGTAAACGTGGTGGAAACTACAACCTCGTTTGGTGTCGCAATGTTGGCGAATTGGGTGTTCATTTCAGAACGAATATACTCAAATTGAACGGGATAAACTGGCTCCCAAGATTTGGCGTAAGTTTCGTAAATGATCTCGAGTATTTTTTGAATAATTCTTTGTTCCGTCTGTGTAAAGTCTCGACCTTCAACACGAGTGTGGAAACGTCCATCGCCACCGAATAAATTGTCCACCAGTAGAAAAACTAATCCCGGGTCCAACACGATTAACGACGTACCACGCAGTGGCTTCATATGCGTTAAATTGAGATTGGTTGGAACTACCAGATTCCGAATAAATTCACTGTACTTCGAGACCTTCACGGTACCGACAGAAACTTCAGCGCTGCGGCGCAGAAAATTAAATAAGCCAATCCGCAAAAGGCGGGCAAATCGTTCGTTGATAATTTCCAACGTTGGCATACGACCACGAACAATACGTTCCTGGGTTGCCAAATTATAGGGGCGGACACCCGAGGTATCCTCAAGCGACTCTGCGTCGTCTTGATCACCCGTCACGCCCTTTAGTAGGGCATCGACTTCTTCCTGTGAAAGAAAATTATCAGACACGATTTTATTGGATTACAAATGAAGTAAAAAACACGCCACTGACTTTTTGTGGATCGCCTTTGGGTGTGAAGGGTAGGTTTACTTGTTCGGTAATTTCCTTGATCAACTTGTCTTTCCCCTCAGGCGTCAGTAATTCAGCAGCATCTTTGCTTGATAGCAGCATGATCAGACGACTTTTTACTTGGGGCGTATTGGATTTTATTAAACTAGATTGAGGCTCATCTGGAACTTGCAATGTCATTTGTACTTGTAAATATTTTTCACCAGATTCCGATTGTAGATTGACGACGAAAGGCTCAAGGGCAAGAAAAACGGGTGCTTTTACAACCTCTTCTTTTTGCTCCTTTTCTTTGGTATTTTTTTTACCTGACAACATAAATACTGCGCCACCGCCAATCGCACTAAGCAATAGCACTGCCGCACCTATCATGATAAATAGTTTCTTTTTCGACTTTCCTGCTGGCGCATCTGCTGCTGCAGGTTTTCCGGGGGCTTTAGACATAGTTGGCTTTCACCACTTCATAAATATTGTTACGTTTAAAAAAATTATCCACTAAGTCAGTGAATAGCTATCTTAGAAAAAGAGTGGCATTTAGGGCTTTACTCTCGATTTTTAGCTTTATATAGAGATGAACAACTATCATTTTGATGTGGAACAAGAGGGCGTACGACAGAATTGAAAATGACAAATTTCATGGTAGCCCCAAGTTTCACAAAAGAATTGTTTCTCTTGGTTTGATTATAGTATTGTTTTCAACTATCCGGTTTGTCTTGAACGGGGGGAAGTTGCAAACGAAGTAATCTGGACTCAAAATTTTGAATCGACAGTGGGTCTAGTGGCTCGAGTTTGCATAAAACGAGGCAAGTTGGATTGAAAAAATGCAACTTGCTTCGAAACTAAGCCGCTTTAATGCTACTTAAGCGCTACTCAAGTGCACGTTGTAACTCGATGTGTCATCGCTGGTCTTTGGCGTAGGCTGTCATTAAACAAATGTGTCCACTAATCCTTTAGGGCTGGATTGATTTTTATTTATCGCCGCGACAGGTGTTGAATCCTCTGCGTTCGCCGCGAATCCTTGTTTTTGATTGTTACCGGAATTTCTGTTATTGCCGTCAGGTGTGAATGCATTACCAGACGGGGTAGATTGGGCTGCGACTGAAAATCCAGAAAGTGACATGCCTGCGTTGTCCATCATTTCGCGTAATTTGGGGGCAGCCGCTTCGATTGCTTCACGCACGTCTAGGTGTGATGAAACGAAGCTAGCGTCAACCTGGCTGTCGCTGATACTTAAAACGATTTGCACCGGGCCAAGATCGGGAGGATTGAGCGTGAGTTGAGCACTTTGCTCGCCACCTGCAACCATCCAAACGATTTTTTGACCGATTGCCTGATCCCACGCTTTGGTGCCAACTCTAGGCCCGATGAAATTTGAGCTTGATGCAATACTGTTCGCTTCTGCCGGCGCTTGAATTGGCGGTGATGCTGGCAAGGATTCAGCCCTAGGCGTCTCTACGCTTTGAAGCTTTTGAATGCTCTCTTTGTTTTGCTCAACATTATTTTGCCGTGCTTCTTGTCCTTGTACTTTTAGATCGACCGAAAATTGATCCGAAGCACTGCGTTCATTTGAGTTTAGACTTACTCGACGCTCTTCTGGCAGCTGATTTGAAATTTCTTCAGTGCCTGTTGTTTTGTTCGTTGTACTGCTTAAAGAATTGTTATTTGCGACCGGTGGAGATGCGATATTCGCCTTTAACTCTGCGGCTGCTGAAGTGATAGTTAGTTGTTCAGAGATCATTGTGGGGGGGGCGCTACTGTTCACCGCATCTTTGACATCTTGTTGAGTTTTATTCTCGGTTTTTAACTGTTTTTTGACGTCATCGATCGCCTTATCGAATTTTGGGCTTGGCGCCATAAGCGTCGAGTCAGCTTGGATGCTGTCCGCTAGATCGCGTTCAGTTGTCAAGTTGGCAAGTTCATTGGTGTCAACTTTTGTTTTTTGCTCTAACTCTATTGGTATTGGCTTGACATCTAACTCTGAGTTAGCCGATAAAGTCGAAGAGGCATTTGTTGCAGGTTTCAATGCGAGTGCTAGATTTTCCGCAGAATTATCTTGCAAAGTTGTCCCTGTCGCATTGTTGTTTGCTGGGGCAGGGCTAAGTGCAATTGTCGCAGCGATTGGTGTGGATGGTGGCAACGCACCGCTCTTATTGAGGCCGTCTGACGAAACATTGAGACCGTCTGACAAAATGTTGATGTTGATTGATGAAGCATCGAGGTTGATAGATGAAGCGTTTAGGCTATCTGACGAAGCATTGAGCTTGTCATCCACCTTGTTTGTATGGTCGGCGAGGGTGAAAGCGCCTAAATCACCAACAAAATTAATTAAATTATTGGTCTCATCTGAGATCGCTAGGCTTGCATCGGCAAGTTCCTCGGTTTCTTTATCAGGTGTGGACAGATTTTTTTCCGTTGGTGGTGCTTCCTTGCTTGCGGCAATGTTTTTTTGGTTTGATGCCGACTCAGTCGCCTGGTTGTTGGTAGTCGGTTTGGCTATGTTGGTAGCCGGTTTTTTGACTTTGTTTGCGACTTCGTTTTTGAGTATTTGATTGAAGTTGCTATTCGATTTCAATTCAGTCGAAGTTTGTCCGTTTTTAGCAGCTGTGAAGCTCGGCAAAACTTGTGAAATTGTTGATGTGTTTGGCATTTTTGACACCTATAAAATCGAAAGTATGAGCAGTTATTTGTTGATCGTTATTCGTAATCTTTTTTGAATATTACTTCTTGTAGAAAAGGGTACGGGTTGCACGTTCGTCAGTTTGTTTTTGATCGCGTTTATTTTCTTTTTTGAGTTCTGCAGCGATGTTTCTATTAATCAAGGTTTTGTAAGAAAGGCGTTTTTTTTCACATTCTTGCCAGAATTTTTTTGCAATATCGACTCTGTACTCAGCATCTATTATTAGTTTCTTTTGGCCTTCAATGGCTTGATCCAACTTGCTGATAAAACCTTGATAATTTGCAAACTGTGAAACCGTTAAGCCGCGCTGTGCATTATTTTGTAGCCTAGCTTCATAATCTGCACGGTATTGCGTCAATAGACCTAGTTGCTGGGTTGCTTCATCTTTCGCCTTTATGCTTCGCCCTAGATTTTTGGCAGCATTTTCCACGTCATTTTCTGCTAATTCAATTAAGGTGCTTAGCGCCGATCCAGCCATAATGCTCTCATCACTTTCTCATTGTACGTATCGGGTCAGTATTCTAAGCGTCGAAAAGCGATGAAAGTCCCTCTAAGCTTTGCGATATGGATGATTTTTCCGTGATTTCTTGTTGCAAAAATGCTTGAATTCGCCCGTACTTCCGTATTGCTTCATCCAATACTGGATCCGCGCCCGCCGAATAGGCACCGACATTAATTAAGTCTCGGCTGCGTTCATAGCGTGAATACAGCTGTTTTAGCTTTCTGGATAAGGCTTGGTGTTCTGGCGAGGTAATGCCATGCATCGCGCGGCTGATCGATTGTTCAATGTCAATTGCTGGATAATGTCCACTTTCTGCCAAAGTTCGATTCAGAACTATATGACCATCCAAAATTGCTCTTGCAGCGTCTGCAATCGGATCTTGCTGATCATCACCTTCAGTCAAAACGGTATAAAACGCAGTGATAGAGCCTCCACCTACGCGACCATTCCCCGCACGCTCCACCAAAATTGGTAGCTTAGCAAATACCGATGGTGGATAGCCTTTGGTCGCAGGCGGTTCGCCAATTGCCAGCGCTATTTCACGCTGTGCCATCGCATAACGGGTTAAAGAGTCCATGATCAGCAATACATTTTTATCCTGGTCACGGAAGTACTCAGCAATAGTCGTTGCGTAGGCGGCACCTTGCAGACGCATCAATGGCGGGGCATCAGCAGGTGCAGCGACCACAACCGAGCGTGCTAAACCTTCTTCGCCCAAAATTTCTTCGATAAACTCTTTGACCTCACGTCCCCGTTCACCGATCAAACCGACAACGATGACATCCGCTGTGGTGTATCTCGCCATCATGCCCAACAACACGCTTTTACCAACGCCAGAGCCTGCGAATAAACCAAGGCGTTGTCCACGCCCTACGGTCAGCATGCTGTTTATTGCACGTATGCCAACGTCAAGTTTTTCTTTGATCGGAGCGCGCGCAAGCGGGTTGTAGATACGGGCGCCGAGTGTAGCAGTTGCTGTGTTGTTTAATGGACCCAAAGCATCTAGTGGGCGCCCATTCGCGTCTAACACGCGACCAAGTAGTTCGTAACCTACCGGAAGACGCTTGGTTCTATCGTTATTGCGTCGTTGTGGATGATCGGGGTCTTGATTTGCCGGAGGCGCCACGGGCACAACTGCTGCACCTGGCACAACACCGTCAAGATCACTTTGCGGCATCAAAAACAAGCGGTCACCGTCAAACCCCACGACTTCGGCTTCAATCTTTACGTCGTTCGGAAGATGGATCAGGCAGGCACTGCCAACAGGTAATTTGATGCCGACCGCTTCCATTACCAAGCCAGTCACTTTGACAATGCGACCTGAAATGCTTTCAGCCTGCACGTGGGAAATCAGTTTCACACTGTTTGTCAGTTGGTCTTTCCAATGCTGCGGTGATAGTGGGGCGTTCATTTTTGTCTGTTTTTTTTGAAGCTAATTTAGCTGCTTGAGCTGATTGGGCTGATTGAGCTGCTTAGTGATCTGGATGGGAGTCAAACAAAGCTTGACTCAGACGCGACCAGCGCGTTTCGAAACTTGCGTCGAGCAGATTCTGCGCCGTCTCAATTCGGCAGCCGCCACGCGTCATATGATGGTCGGGCAAAAGGCGCCATGCATCACGTTCTAGACTATCACCCATGACATTCTTTACCATGAGTAAATCTTCTGGGTTAAGAAAAATCTGTGCGGGCTGCTGTATTGAGGGAAGAGCAGCGATAGCTTCTTTGACGATTTCTGATACAGCTTCGGGATATTGTTCGAAACGATATTTAGTCATGGCACTAGCCAATTCAAGCGCTAACTTGATCAGATCATTCCCTATCGTGTCTTGCGCGTTCAGCAGTTGCTCTTCAAAGGCTTTTTTCAAGTCGCTCAATTGACTAGTTACCAGTGCCGTTTGTTCTTGCATCTCAATTTGGCCAGCTTGTTGACCTTCCTGATAACCTACAGCGTAAGCTTCTTTATACGCATCTGCATAGGCTTCATTTTTTGCTTGTTCTTTGATCGCAGAAATATCGGCAAGGGTGATTTTCTCTTGTTCCGCAATCTTCTCTAAATGCGTTGGACGAACATCCCCAAAAGACGGCATTTCCCAGCGTTGAAATGCTGTCTGCAATTCTTTCGGAAGCGTATTAGACATAGGCGTCTTCCCCTTTGGCGCCCAGCATGATCTGTCCATCGTCGGCTAAACGTCGAACAATTAAAAGTATCTGTTTTTGTTGTGCTTCTACTTCGGAGAGTCGTACTGGGCCCTTCGATTCCAGATCCTCACGCATCATCTCTGCAGCACGTTGCGACATATTTTTGAATATCTTTTCACGCATGTCTGCATTAGCGCCTTTTAGCGCGACAATCAATGAGTCTGATTGAACTTCGCGCAACAATAATTGAATTCCACGGTCGTCAATTTCGAGAATATTGTCGAATACGAACATTTCATCCATGATTTTCTCGGCCATATCGCCATCATATTTGCGTAGATTCTCCATGATGGAGGCTTCGTTTTCGCCGCTCATAAAATTGAGAATTTCTGCTGCTGCGCGAACACCACCGATGGATTTTTTCTTCAGACTCTCATTGCCTGTCAGTAGTTTGGTTAGTACGTCATTGAGTTCACGCAAGGCGGTTGGTTGAATACCATCTAGCGTCGCAATTCTTAGAACTGCGTCGTTACGTAATCGCTCGCTAAAATTATTGAGCACTTCACTTGCTTGGTCACTTTCCAGATGAACCAAAATGGTGGCAATAATCTGCGGATGTTCATTCTTAATGAGTTCGGCAACCGATGGAGAATCCATCCATTTTAGACTCTCAATGCCACTTGCATCTTTGCCGCCTAAAATACGGTTGAGTAGGGAAGAAGCCTTGTCGTCGCCCAGAGCCTTGGTCAACACATTGCGAATGTATTCATCGGAATCAAGTCCCACTGAAGAACTCAAATCGGCCTGAGATTTGAATTCTTCAAGCACCTTTGCAATTGATTCATGCGGAATGGCGCCTATGGTCGCCATGGCAGCACCAATCTTTTGTACTTCTCTAGGGCCGAGGTGCTTCATGACCTCTGCCGCCGCATCTTCACCCAATGCTAACATTAAGGTGGCTGCTTTTTGTACGCCGTCGTCACTCATTGCTTACCCATGCCTTAATCACGTTTGCAACAATCTTAGGATCGCTGGCTGCTAATTGTTTTGCCATGTCCATGTTTATTTCGTAACTGGACAATTGTTGTTTGCCTTGTGCGTCTAAGGCTTGATTATTTAAATTGACAATGGCCGCTTCCTCTTCTTCTGCTCTTGCTGCGGCTTCTTGCTCTTCTTGTTCTTTCTCCTTACGCAGAGATTTCGGATCTTTACCAGTAAGTTTGTTGAGCGTCGGCTTCAAATACCCAAAGAACAAGTAGAGTAACAGTAAAGCACCCACAAGGTATTTTCCCACTTCTTTTGCCGTTTGTATTACATCAGGCTGTTTCCAGAGCGGTATATCTTCTGCTTTAATTTTTTCTGGAGTTGCAAACGGGCTATTTACAACGTTTAAGGTATCGCCACGTTCTTTGTTATAGCCCATTGCTTCGCGTACTAAGTCGGTAATCTGATTTTTTTCTATTTCAGTTAGAGCTCGTGTGATAGTTTTCCCTGCTTTATCGGTTTCTGTTTTGTAGTTGACAACAACAGCGACCGACAGACGCTTGAGTCCGCCCATAGCTTGTTGGGTGTAGCGTATCGTTTTATCGACTTCAAAATTGAGTGTCGACTCTTTTTGCGTCAACCCTGTGTTCGCTGCAGCTGCCGTTTGAGCATTCTGATCGGCCGCGGCTGTGATCGGTGCTGTTGCAGGCACTGGGGGTTGGTTGCTCAATGCACCAGGAATGCCTGAAGCGTTTGCCGGTTTTCCATAGCTTTCGCTGGTTTGTTGACTGCGAATAGTGCCCGCTTCTGGTGGTGCGTTAGGGCGATAGGTCTCTGCGGCTTGTTCACTGCGTGAAAAGTCAATGTCGGCCGTCGCTTCGGCGCGGACATTTTGTGGTCCTACGATAGGCGAAATAATCGATTCAATTTTTTTGACGATGCTTGATTGAAATTCCTGTACGTATTTTAATTGGGATGGATCCAGATTGTTGTTAGTCGTCTGCTTACTTGTATCAGATAGTAAATTACCATTTTGATCAATGATAGTGACATTTTTGGCTGGAAGTTCTGGAATGCTGCTCGCGACTAGGTGGATGATTGCGCTCACTTGCTGCTGGTCTAACATTCGACCTGGATAGAGGTTTAATAACACTGAAGCAGTAGGCTTTTGTTGTTCGCGCACAAAAACTGAGGCTTTTGGAATTGCTAAATGTACTCGCGCAGTTTGAACTGCAGAAACAGCTTGAATCGAGCGGGCGAGTTCGCCCTCAAGTGCACGTTGGAAGTTCACTTGCTCTAAGAATTGAGAAATACCAAGTTTTTGGTTTTCCATTAATTCAAATCCCACGTTACCGCCTTTCGGTAAGCCTTGGGAAGCCAGCTTCAAACGTGCATCATGCACTTGATTCGCGGGAACCAAGATTGCGCCACCGCCATCTGAATATTTGTAAGGAATATTAAGTGTTTGAAGCGATGCGACAATCGCGCCACCGTCTTTATCATTGAAGTTGGAAAAGAGCACACGATAATCTGGCGCCTGACTCCATAACCAGACGCCAACCATAATCGCAATGGTAATCGCGGCTCCGACTGACAAGAGAATTGTCCTGACGGCCGGGGTTTGCGGAATTCCGAATACGACTGGTATTGGCGCTTCTAAAATCGCTTCATTTGCGGTTGCCATTTTCGCCCCCGTTATTATCTTGGTCTAAATCATGTCGCAGCATTTTGTTTCCCTGTTAAGGTTTTTTCCTTGATAGTAATTGTGCGACTTTTCAAAATTTTCAATTGCAAGAAAAACGACCGTTTCACCCGCCTTCTTGAGCTTACGCTTTATGTCGTCGATGCTACTCTAAGCATATCTGAAAAAACGGAGAGCTCAAGTGAATGTCGGTGGAATAGATAAAAGTAAAATCGACGCGATGGTTGCGCAACTTAAAGCCGCTGCAGCAAGAATGGAAGGTGGCGCAGGCAATGTGGTACCAACTATTAGCCCAGGCGCGCAAAAATTAGATTTTGCAGACGCTTTAAAGTCATCGTTGGATCAAGTGAGTGCTGCACAAAGTGCGTCTCAAGAGATGAGCAAGAAGTTTGCTCTTGGTGATGATAGTGTCAACATGTCAGACATGATGATTTCTATGCAAAAAGCCAGTATCTCATTTCAGACTACGATTCAAGTGCGAAATAAATTGATTTCTGCTTACCACGATATTATGAATATGCAAATTTAGTGTTTCGGTGTAGTGTTTTGGTGTGCGGTATTGTCGAGTGATTGAACTCGAAATTCAACTGATATCTAATGCCCTTTCAGTCTCTAACAAACTAGCTAATCCCAGTTAACTTTGCATTCCGCTCGCGTTCTAATTTCATAATGTAGCGTTGAACGGAGGCCAAAGTTTTGCTAGATAAATTCAAAAATGCGCAACCTATACGACGTGTGGTTTTGCCATTCAATAGCGTCAACTCTTGTGAGTTACGAATCTCTAGTTCCATTTGTATCAAGCCAATGCCCGGAATGTCCATTTCACAATCGGGATAGCTGGTGCCTGCCGCTATATCGATCAAGCGACCATCATCCAAGATAGCGATGCCGCCGCAACTGATATCGACCAAAGAAAATTTATGCTTTTGAATACCTGAATCAACTTCAACTGCGATAACACATTTGATAGGTGTTGAAATTGGCGTATTGATCCTATAGTTTTCGCGGCGTTGCAAACGTATTACACTTGCAGGGAGGGACATTTGTAAGGCAGGTCTGCCTTCAAACGAGATAACTTTGACGTTGGATGAAGCAAATTGAATGCTGATACGATCAAGTAAACCATCAAAAAAAACAGCTGGTGCTGCAATGATTCGTTGATTTGCTTCGTTGCTTGGCGTGCTATCAATAATGAGGTTGTTGTTTTTGTCGTCAATTTCCAGAACCGAAGTAATAAATGCTTCGTTGCCACTGTTGATCATCATGCTAATCAATTGTGATTTATCCCTGAAACCTTTCAGTATCGACAGAATTTCTCTTTTTGATTCAACTTGATATGGACTTTGATTCTCTGTTCCCAAGGACGGATGCGTTGCTTGCATAGTGCTTTATTCTGTAATAATTATAAGTAGGGAGGGGAGGGGATTGCTTATTTTGTTTTTATCTCTGTTTCTATATAGTATAGCCAAGCGAGTAGTTCTGCAACAACTGCGTAGAGTGCGGGTGGAATGTTGTCATCTAAGTCCACTTTCATTAGCAGACTGACTAATTCTTTCGATTGGTGAATAAATACACCATGCTCATTAGCTCGAGCGATGATCTCCTCAGCGATCAGACCTTTCCCTTTGGCCACCACTTTCGGTGCGCCATCGTCTGGGCTGTAAGTCAACGCGACAGCAGTCGATATAGGGTGCTCAGAGTTGTTCATCATGCTGCACCGTGAATGACTGGATATGGGTTCCGCCATTTTCTATTGACTGCTGTAAGCTGCTGTATTGCGTTTTCAAGAGTGATATTGTGTTCTTGTCGCTACTCTTGATGTTGAGCTGAAGTTGATTTGAGTGCAAATTGATAGTCATCGCGACGACACCTAAATTGGGCAACTCGATGCGTAAATAGCTTTGCCAGTCTGATCTTTCCTGTTGTTTTTCTTGTTCCTGCTCAGCAGATTTTTGTGGTGACTCTTCTATCGTAAGTTGCACAGGCATTTGAGGCGCAAGCATACCTGTCCAAATCAATTTTTGCTGCTCAAGCACATCGAGTTGCTGATGAATCAATTGTGCAAGAGCGGCATGATTACCATCTTCCTTGTTGGTTAATACCGAGCTGTCTACGTTCGCAGCGATCTGAGACTGTGGTTCTGACTGCAGTTCCAACTTACTGCGTTGACCGACTGACCACTCTGCCACATGCGATTCGTAAAAGAGACCGCTATTTTGTACGCTTTGATGTAGATTGGTTTCGATTTGCTTAGCCAATTGCGGCATAGTGAGTTTGTCTGCTATGTCGTTGACAAGTGGAGTGCTTCCTTTGATACTTAATTTTTCACCCGGTCTGCTTGTTTCCAGAATCAATTTATTAATTAACTGGCCGGTACTACTTAGTTCAGTTTTTGCACTGGTTTCGCCAGCTGAAGAAGGCTTGTAGTTTGCTGCGATCTCGTTGTCAGGTAAGAATGCTACATTTGATAATTTGACAGGATTGTTGATTTGGTTAGGCGATAAATTGTTGGTGAAACTAGCTTGCATTTGTCCTGAATTGCTCGTTTGGCTAGGCGATAAATTGTTGGTGAAACTAGCTTGTGTTTGTCCTGACTTCCCCGAGTCTGAGGGGGCGTTTGTTGCTTGGCGGTTTGTGATTGTTGTGGGAGAACGTTCCTTGGAACTTGAGAGAAATTCAGCTTCAAAGGGCTGATTTTCTGGGCCGATGCCGCGCGATACGGGATCGTTTGGCCTGAATTTTTTTGGCGTATCAAGCAGAGTGACTTGATTTTGCCCATTTAATAAAAATACGGGACGAGGCGTAAGGTGTAGCAATGTTAGTGACAGTTTTTCGCCAACTTGTGTATTGCTTGGCAAGCTCAGGCGCATTGGTGTTCCATCGACCTTGGCCACAAAACTTCCATCGCTTAGTTTTGCTAGCACTTCCCCTTGAATATGTTTGCCTATTCCAACTTGACTCAATCTTTGTATGACGTCTTGTTTAATCGCCTCAATTGATCTTACGGCTGTCGGTCCTTCTACGGCAGTGGTGATCAATAGCTTAGGATCTAAGCGGGGAAAAATTGTGGACATGCATCATCCCATTTGATTGGCACCATAGCTTTGTGAAAGTTTACGGGTCGTACTAGAGCTTTTCATTAAATTAGCCAGATTTTGCATCCATGGCTCAGTAATATCCCGAATCGCACGATCATCAGCCAAAATTCGTTTAATGATAGTTACCTTCTTCGCCTTTAAATCAGCAGGTAATTCACTTGGACCTTCAAATTCTCTTAGCGTACTGACATGCGCACTGCAGTTACCTTCCAATTGAGCTAATAATTCCCAATCGTTAGATTGTGCTGCGACCAGCATCTCCGCTGTAATGTGAGCAACTTTTTCATACACGTTTAATAATTCTAAACTATTCATGGTTCAAGCCTCAAAGAGATTCGCGCGACGTGGGGCGAGTGGGTCAAGCTGGGGAAGTGGCGCTTCAATGTGCGGTTTGTTGTTATCTGGGGCTATGGCCTCCCATGATGCTTTCAGATCGCGTAATAAACTCTGCACTTCGGTGAGTCCTTCCACTTGATTATTAATATTGGCCTGCAACAAACGGTTACTCATATATTCATACAAGGCATCTAAACTCGCTGCAATTTCACCGCCCGCTTTTTTATCGAGACTGGCGCGCAGACCATTTTCGATGATGGCAATCGCTTTTGAAATGGAGTGACCTTTGGCTGGGATGTCGCTATTTTTCATGTGCTGAATTGCATTGTTTAATGCAACGATAGCACCGTCATAAAGCATCACTATCAGCTTATGCGGGCTGGCAGAGATAACGCCGGTTTCAATGCCAACTTTTGCGTAAGCATTTGCACCATGTGAGTTAGAAGAGCCAAACATAGAATTCCTTTATTGAATCCGATTAATGATTAAAATTCTAATTATTACTATTATTTAGTGCATTTAGTTGCTGTGTAAGGAAAGAGCTCGTATTGTTTAAGTTACTAACGATTCGATCAAGTGCTGTAAACTGAGCTCGATAACGCGCTTCTACATCGAATAGCCTGCTGTTTAAAATGTCGCGTTGTTTTCCGATGTTTTTGATGTTTTGGCTGACACCGCTAGTAGTACTTTGGATCGTGCCACTTGAACCCAAAAAACCGCCAACTAAATTGCTTAAGGTCGTTGCATAACCAATCGAAAAATTGATGTTGCCACGCGAGCCTGTCGAGCCGCCAGCAACAAGTAACTTTAATCCCTCAGCGCCAGTGCCAATAGCGCCACTCAGAGTTTGCCCGCTACCAGTAGCACCAATGCCGTTGATGGTTCCTTCTACGTTGAGCCCAGAAACACCCAGGGCAACTGTGCCAGTCAAAAGCGCATAACTTGATCCAGTGCTGTCGGCCAAACTAACATTTGATGTCGTACCAAACTTATCTGATTCGATTGATAGAGTTCCACCAGAGTTACTTACTTTGACACTTGAACCGACAGCGGAAAATGCAGTGGTGCTATTTATTGATGTTTGTAAAAGTGTCACCAAGCCTGACGCTGTGTAGTCACCTGCAGCCAACGAAACCTCAGCGGTCAATCCATTAAGTGTGACATTGATCTTAGTATTAGCGGCAATGGGTGTTGTCGTTGGAAGCGTCAGATCACCAGTTAATTTCGCTTTAGTAGCAATTTGAGACACATTGATCGCATAGGCTCCTGCCTTTGTCGCACTACTAGATCCGGAGATGGAAACTAGACTGTCTGAGCTTGACCCTAGTGAAGCAAATAAGCCACCGATTTCGGAAAATTTTGTACTTAAAGCAGTGGTGAGTTTGCCTGAGTCGATGGCCAACGAACCATCTTTTTGAAAACTAATACCAATTTGCGCAAGAGAGGTAACCCCACCTCCGAGCCCATTAACTGCGGTACTTAAGGTTCTGCGAATTTGGTTCTGAATGCTTTGAGTTGTGGCATCACCAATTAATAAACCCCCTTTTTTTGTATTTGGGTCATACGCTGTCAAATTCTTTATGGTGGAGTTGAGCTCGTTGTAAGCTTTTACAAAACTAGTGATGCCAGTTTGTATTCCAGCAGTATTAGCTGCCACAGAGATCGATGTGGTACCTACTTTCGATAAAGTAAGCGAAACACCTTGAACTGCACCAATAATCGTATTGGATGCACTAGAAATGGGAATGCCATTTACAGTAAGACTTGCATTCTGCGCTGTGCTAACTTCTGTGAAGTTTTGTGTTCCGGCTGGATCGTAAGCTAATAGTGAAGTAATCGCAGCATCTTCACCCGATGAGCTGATTTTAATACTCGACGATTCGCCTGTTTTGGAAGAGCTAAGAACTAAGTGATAAGGTGTCGCGCTACCATCTCCAACAATGGAAGCTGTCACGCCGACATTTCCGGCATTGATAGCATCGCGAATACCTTGCAGAGTGTTATTGCTACTATTAATTTTGATTGTGCCTACTGTTTGAGACGCATCTTGTTGAAACGTTGTCAAAGGCGGGTAGGTTCCGCCAGATGCCGTTCCTGTAATTTTTCCGAACTGAAAAGTAATTGTTGTTTCAGTGCCTGTACCAATAGGATCAGTTGAGTCGACTTGTCCAGCGCTGGAAATTGTTTGAGCTTGCGCTAATTTGCTAATGTTTAAGCTGTAATTCCCCGCTGACGCCGAACTACTTGCTGTTGCAAATGCAATGGATGCATCGCTTGGTGTTGCATTGAGTGATTGGAAAGTGGTCGGATTATTTAATGAAGCGACAGAACTTTGAAAGGCGCCTACAGCACTATTCAACGATCCATAGGCAGATAATTTGGCCTGAAAACTAGCTTCTTTTTTTGCTAATGCTGTCAGTGGCTGAGCTTCGACTTGCATCAACTTGGTAATGAGCGAGTTGACGTCAAGATTCGAGCCTATACCTGTAGATTGAATACCCACCTGATTCCCCTTAAATTTAGTAGTACTTTACTTTATTAACGGCAAAGGCAAAGCAGACTTTAGAAGGGATTTTACCTGCTAGTTTCAGCTATGGATTTTTAAAACCATTCACATTTACGCCGTTTGCTTGATGAGGAGCCCTTGCAGTCTATCTAAGGACTTGGCAATTTCAAGTGCTTCTTCAGTGGGAATCTGGCGTAAGACTTGTTTAGTCTGCTGATCAATGACTTTGACTACGACATCGCTTGTATCGTTATCGACACTAAATTCAAGATTCTGTGAGGCCGCCTGGATTGTTTTATTGATTGCTTCAACTGCTTGATTGACTTGCTCTCGAGTATAAGTCTTTTGACTGACGCCAGCTTCAGCAACAGGATTTGCGATTTGAGTCGCGACAGCGCTAGTATTTGCTGGGCTTGGAATGTTGGCAATGCGATCTGACACTGGTGAGCTCGACGTTGTCGAACCAAGTGACGGGATGTTCATGATAGTCTCCTTTAAGCAAAATTCCCCTGATCAAAAATTGATCAGGGGACCACTTATTTATCAATGATAACTTACTAACTTCTCATTGATTATCCACGGAGGAGTGCGAGCACACCTTGTGGTAACGCGTTCGCCTGAGCCAAAATCGCAGTACCTGCTTGTTGCAAGACCTGTCCACGAGTCAAAGAAGCAGTCTCTTGGGCAAAATCAGCATCACGAATCCGGCTACGAGATGCAGTCAAGTTTTCCGATGTTGTATTTAAGCTGCTGACTGCAGAAGAGAAGCGATTTTGGTAAGCACCTAAAGACGCCCTTGAGCTGTTGACCGAGGCAAGCGCCGCATCAATTGTGGTTAAAGCTGCGTTAGCCCCCGACGCCGTGGTCAAGTCGAGTGAGGATACACCTGCCCCGACGGTGGTGGTAGCTGCCGTGGTGCCAGCTGTGAGGCCGGAAGCCGCCGCACCAGCACCTGCGACCGTGGTTGTTCCAAATGTTAGACCGGTATTGGCTGCTGTCGCTGCGCCTTTGGTGGTAATTGTGTAGCCTGCATTTAGTGAACTGGTTAATGTAATAACACCAGCTGCACTTGATGCTGTAATACCAGTATCCTTGGTTTTAAGGTTAATTGCATCCACAATCGCAGAACCCTGCGCGGTTGCACCAGTACCTGCTGAGATCGCACCGATATCTACACCGTTAATCTGTATATCGCCGGAGGCAATGTTTAACTGTGTGGTGTTGGCAATACCCGTTGTTGCTCCACCAGCGCCACCACTCGCTAAAATAATGCCACCAGCGCTGGTCGAATTAAGCTTGACTGTACCCACGGTAGTCGTTGTAACTGCCGCTGTACCAACCGCTGTGGCCGCACCAGCTGTTGTACTACCTAAACCTGTTACGGTGGTGGCTAGACCCGTACTCGTATCGGATTTCGATATGGTAATATTCCTACCGTCAGCTGCGCTTAACGCGACTGCGCCAGTTGTTGTGTCGAAGGTAGCGGTAACACCGGTTTGGGATGTTTTCGCGTTGATCGCGGCGGAGATTTGAGCACCACGTCCTTCATCACTTGCAGCAGCAGCTAAGCCACCGATGTCTACGCCGTTAATCAAGACGTCGCCAGCGACGATTGCTGTCGCAAAGCCTGATGCCGTGTTACCACTGACAGTGGTCGCTTGTGCCGTCGCTGTAACACCGGTGGTTGCACTCGCAGCGTTAATTGCCGCCGCTTTGGCGATTGCACTACCTGACCCATTGGCATATGACACGCCATCGCTACTGGTGGCACCGACGTTAAAGCCGTTGATCGTTAAGTCACCAGCTCTCAATCCACCCGTGCCGTTGGTGCCGCCCGAGACAGCAGTTGAATAACTTGAGCTAGAACCTACACCCAAGGCGGACGATTTTGCGCTAGCGATGGAAGCAATCGAAATTTGGTCGTTGGCCGTGGCGTTTGCACCAACTTGGAATGTTTGAGAAGTAAAGGTGCCGTCAAGTAGCTTAACGCCGTTGAAGTTAGACGCGCTAGAGACACGATTGATTTCAGAAATTAACTGTGATGCTTCATTGTTCAGCGCAGCGCGGTCAGATGCGCTATTAGAGGCATTGGACGCTTGCACTGCCAGATCACGAATACGTTGTAAGTTTGCACCGATTTGCGTTAAATCGCCCTCAGCAGTTTGCGCAAGTGAGATACCATCATTAGCATTACGAACCGCTTGGTTCAAACCGCCAATTTGTGAACTAAGACGTTCAGAGATCGCCAAGCCCGCAGCATCATCTTTTGCGCTATTGATACGCAAGCCAGATGACAAACGTTGTAATGAGGTGTTAAGTGAAGACTGTGAAGTAGTCAGATTGCGTTGCGCATTTAAGGACGCAATATTGGTATTGATAAATGAAGCCATGTTAGTTCTCCTTACCCAAGTTATATAAATATGGCCGATGGCCTAAAACTTTGGTCTGTAATTCCAAAAATATTGGACCGCCGTTGAATTCAGGTATCGGTCGGATACTTAAAAAGTTTAACGAGTTGCCCAAAGTAAATTTTTTATTTATGGGCTTTATTTTTTATTGATGCACCGTTAATCGGCGGCGTTTTGAAATACTTGAGGGTGTTTATATATTTATTTTAGGCTTTGAAACGCAGTTTTTTTGTTATTCTTGTTAAGAATTTGATGGGTAAAAAGCTGCTGTAACAAAAACTTTCAAGCAAAAAGCGAAGGATAATATGTTGGCGGGTGACTTTGAAAATCAAAAAACGCGAGATATGCCAAGTCAAGACGGCTTAGAGCAAGCTTTTTTTGGGCTGCTCAAATTGGCGCAGGATCAATTTAACGCTGGGCAATATGAGTATGCCATCGACTATCTGAAGCCAATTTTGCAGGCAAACCCGCAACATCCCGATTCCAATCATTTATTGGTCAAGGTATTAATTGCATTGCGCGACTATGAAACTGCGCTTCCGTATATTGAAATCTGTTTACAGATGTCGCCGAAAAATGTTCTCTATTGGGATACCTACGTGGAGCTTTTGCATTTTTTTGGTGATTCTGAAGTACTTAGTCAAGCACTCGCCTTAAAAACAGAAATTCTGCAGCAGAACGTAACGACAGTGCCAAGCGAAACAAGTGATTCTGGAAAAGAACTATATTTGCCAGATTTGTCTGCTGAACTTCAGCGCCTAATTAAGACCAAAAATACTAGTAAAAAGCACTCCAAGAAGGTAGAAGACGCTGCTTTTTGCCAATTAGTTGCTTTGTGCGAGGCAAAAAAATACCAAGAATTAGAGAGATATTCGAAGCAATTGATCACCGAAAATATTTGCGCAGGTTTTGCTTGGCGCTTTTTGGGGGTGATGTTTTTGGATCTAAAACAGTTAGCGCAAGCGAAGCAGGTAATGGCAGAATCAATCAGATTATTACCAAATGATGCAACATCTCATTTCAATTATGCCTTGGCCTGCGCCGAATTAAATGAACGTGATACTGCGGAACGCTATTATCGCAAGGCGATTCAGTTAGATAGGAATTTTACCGCCGCGTACAACAACCTCGGAAATTTGTTGAGAAGCAATAGGAAATTCGATGAAGCTGAATCGATACTGCGAAAGTTAGTTAAATTAAGTCCTAATTCTGCGGTTTCTCGATTTAACTTGGTCAATGTGTTAGTGCAAAAAGATGACATGTTAGTCGCTTTAGATGAGGCAATTATTGCTGAAAATTTATTTCCGCAGAGCGCAGATATCTGCAATGCATTGGGCTCGATTTACTTTCTTTTGGAAAGACATGAAGAGGCGATACCGTATTTGGAAAAAGCAATCGCACTTGATCCCGAATATGCTGACGCTGTTAATAATCTTGGATCGTTATATTTTGAAATGAAGCGTTTTGCGCAAGCTAAACCCTATTTGGAATCAGCGGTTAGATTAGCTCCCAAATTAGGTAGTGCTTATCGCTGTCTGGGACAGATCAGTCGAGATTTTGATCATGATCTATCGGCCGGCATTGATTATACTCGTAAAGCCTTAAAGTGTGATCCGAACGATCATGTAGCACACGCTAGTTTATTGTTTATGCTGAGCGAATTGGATGATTTTCCAGCTTATGACTTATTTCTGGAGCACCAACTCTGCGGGAAAAGATTAGAGTCTCGATGGGCTGATTCGTCGCCCAAACATGCAAACATACAAAATAAAAATAAGACCTTACGAGTAGGATTCGTATCGGGCGATTTTTATCATCATGCAGTCGCCTCGTTTATTGCCCCGATACTGAAGGCGCTTTGTACCAAGCATGATTTAATTTTATATGCTTACTATAATAATGATAAAGATGACCTTGTCACTAAGCAATTAAGGGAGTATTTTCAATTTTGGAAAAACATTAATCGAGAATCGGATGATGTTGTGTACCAACAAATTCAAGATGATCAGATCGATATTCTTTTTGATTTATCTGGACACACTTTAAAAAATAGGCTTCCAGTATTCGCGAGAAAACCAGCGCCTTTGGCTATTACCTGGATCGGATATCCTGGTACAACGGGTATGAAGACTATTGACTACTATTTTACAGACCAATATTTTTTGCCTGCTGGCGCATTCGATCAATTTTTTACTGAAAAGCATATTCGATTACCGGCTTCAGCAGCATTTGTACAGTTGGACGAAACCCCCGATGTCAACACATTACCCGCACTGAGCAACGGTTTCGTTACCTTTGGTAGCTTCAATCGACTTACTAAAATTTCGCCTGAAGTTATGCGGGTGTGGTGTAACTTGCTCAAACGCGTTCCGACAAGTAGATTGCTTCTTGGTGCGATGCCGAGTGAAGGCGGATTTGAGAACATAATATCTAACTTCGCAGCGCAAGGTATTGCGAGAGATAGACTGATTTTTTTTGGTCGTTGTAGGTTGGAGTTATATCTTGAGCAGTTAAATCGCGTCGATATTTGTTTAGATACATTTCCTTACAACGGAGGCACCACAACTATGCATTCCTTGTGGATGGGTGTTCCGGTAATTACCATTTCTGGGGAAACTGTCGCGTCTAGAACAGGCACTAGTGCTTTGAGTCATGTGGGGCTGGCGAGGATGGCAAGCAAAAGCAAAGAAGGATTCGTAGAGGAAGGAGTATATTGGGCAAACCATTTGGAAGAATTGGCCGCCGTGAGAAAAAATTTACGTGCTCGACTACAAGCTTCCCCTCTTATGAACGGGAGACTCATTGCAGATCACGTTGCAAGCTCACTGCGAAAAATTTGGGAACGCTGGTGTGATGACGAAGCACCAGTTTCATTTGACTCTGAACTATGATTGAAATTCTATTTTAGGAAGGTGCATGTGATGACAAACAAAAAGGACTCACCGATTTTTGTTACCCAACCTTTGCTGCCACCGTTGGAGGACTTTATTCCCTATTTGGAGAAAATTTGGGCTAACAAAATTCTGACCAATGGCGGCGAATTTCACAAGCAGTTTGAACAGGCTTTATGTGATTATTGGGGCGTGAAATTTGTCTCACTTTTTGCGAACGGCACCTTGGCCTTGATCACCGCTTTGCAAGCCTTGCGGATAAATGGTGAGGTCATCACGACGCCTTATTCATTTGTAGCCACCGCCCACTCATTGCTCTGGAATGGAATAAACCCAGTATTTGTTGATGTCGATCCGAATACACTCAATTTGGATCCTACGAAAATTGAAGCGGCAATTACTCCTCGCACTACTGCAATTATGCCAGTACATTGTTATGGGCATCCCTGCAACGTGGATGAAATTGGACGCATTGCCGATACTTACGGCTTAAAAGTGATTTACGATGCGGCGCACGCATTCGGTGTTCGCAGCGAAGGAAGTAGCCTGCTCACTTTTGGCGATATGTCAGTCCTGAGTTTTCATGCGACCAAGGTTTTTAATACCTTTGAAGGCGGGGCTATTGTATGCCCAGATGCGAAAACCAAACAAAGAATAGATCATTTAAAAAACTTTGGTTTTGTCGATGAAATGACGGTCGTCGCACCAGGTATCAATGGCAAAATGAGTGAAGTGAACGCTGCTTTTGGATTGTTACAATTAAAGGGAATTGATCTTGCGCTTTCGAAGAGAAAGCACCTCGACAATTTATACAGAAAGTTGTTAGCCAATATTTCTGGAGTCCATTGCCTGCAAGGGGTTAAAGAAAGCGCCGCGAATTATGCGTATTTTCCGATTCTCATACAGCCACAATTTCCCTTAAGTCGCGACCAACTTTTTCAAAAATTACGTGATGCGAATATCTTTGCGAGGCGTTATTTCTATCCTTTGATTACTGAATTTCCCATGTATCGCGGCCTGCCTTCTGCTTCACGTTCAAATTTGCCAGTGGCTTATGCCGCATCTGAGCAAGTGTTGTGTCTCCCCATTTACCCAGAGTTGGCCGAGCATGATGTTGAATTTATTGTCGATTTGATTAAGGCACGTTCAGTATGAAATTAGGTATCATGCAGCCCTATTTTTTTCCTTATCTAGGTTACTTTCAGCTCATCGCCGCTGCGGATGTTTTTGTACTTTACGATAATTTGAAGTACACCAAGAAGGGTTGGATCAATCGGAATCGGTTTTTACAAAATGAACACGATGTTACTTTTACCTTGCCACTAGCATCTGCTTCAGATCATGCCTTGATTGTGGAGCGACAAATTGCAGATCATTTTCAAGTTGAGAAATTGCGTAATATCTTCCATCAAGCGTATCGGCGAGCCCCCTTTGTTGACCCCACATTGAAATTATTTGATCGCGCGATGGCGATAGAAGATCGCAATTTGTTTCGTGTGCTCCATCGCACATTGATTGAGATTTGTCGGTATTTGCAGATTCCAACTGAAATACAAGTCGCTTCGGATTTGCTAATTGAGCATGAACTAAAAGGGCAGGAAAAAGTACTCGCGATCTGCCATCATCTTGGTGCAACCGAGTACATCAATGCCATCGGCGGTGAGCAATTGTATGCTCGTGAGGTATTTCTCCAACAGGGGATCGCGCTACATTTTTTGAAGTGCCTGGGCTCTCCTTACAGGCAATTGGGCAATCCTTTTATAGCATTTTTGTCGATTCTTGACGTACTGATGTTTAATTCTGTGGACGTCGTGAGAGAGAAAATGTTGCTCGATTTTGAGTTGAAATGATGAACCAATCGATCCGCAAAAAATTTAAGATAGCTGTTTGTTGCTCCGGTGGTGGTGGCAATTTTCGTGCAATTGTCGATGCACGTGATGATTTGCAAATCGAGATTGTGTTATTGATTGTGGATAGAGAGTGCGGTGCTACTAGCATTGCTGAGCAATGCCAAATAAAGATTATGTGCATTGCGGCGAAAGGGGATGCCCATAATTTTGCGCGTGACTTAGATGCGGCGCTAGACGACGATATCGATCTTGTTGTGCTGGCTGGATTTTTGCCAATTATTCCTGCTTCCGTTTGTACTAAGTGGCATAAGAAAATCATAAACACGCATCCCTCGCTATTGCCAAAATATGGGGGCAAAGGAATGGTGGGCGTAAAGGTGCAAGAAGCTGTGATGGCAGCGCGGGAAACCTACGCTGGTTGTACGGTGCATTATGTGTCGTCGGTGGTGGATGGCGGTGAAATCATTCTGCAATCGAAAATTGGGATAGATTATCAGGAAACAGCTTGGCAGCTAGGCGGCCGTGTATTCTTAGAGGAAAACCGCTTGCTAGTGGAAGCGATCCGTCAAATTAAACACAACAGCAGTTCTGAGCAATAGAGCAGCAATAATAGAGCAGCAATAATAGAGCAGCAATAATAGAGAAGCAATAATTGAGAGGAAGTCTATGGCATTCGAATGGAAAAAGCTCGGATTAATTTTTGACCCACTTGATTTTGCAGATCGCCCCGAGTGGATGGCGGCGTTTGCACAAGCCCCGAATGCTGTGCTGTTTGATGATTTTGTGCGCGTCTATTTTTGCTGCCGCCCGGCACCCGATGAGCGTCAACAATTCGTCAGTTATTGCGCATACGTTGATCTAAGCAAGGACGGGAAATTTCGTGTAATTAACGTCGCCACTGATCCGATAATGAGTTTAGGCGAGCTCGGTACCTTTGATGAGTTTGGGACTTATCCCGTGTCAGTGATTCGTGATGGAAAAGAGTTGCTAGCGATTTATGGTGGATGGACGCGTTGCGAATCGGTGCCGTTTAATATTTCGCTTGGTTCAGCACGCAGTTTGGATGGCGGAGTTACTTTTAAAAAAATGGGGCCGGGACCCATGCTGTCACATTCACCGGACGAACCATTCGTCGTCACTTCTCCGAAAATTCGAAAATTTGGGGATGTTTGGTGTTTGGCCTACACCGCGGGCATGAGGTGGATATGTGATGCCGAGGGCAAACCGGAAATCATTTACAAATTGCGGATGGCTACTTCTGTCGATGGAATCAACTGGACTAAGTTAAATAAAAATTTGGTCGACGATGTCTTGGGGGAAGATGAAGCGCAGGCTTCACCGGATATTGTATTTGCCGACGGGCGCTATCATATGTTCTTTTGTTTTCGCAGAGGCTTGGATTTTAGAACTAGCTTGCAAGCTAGTTATCGTATCGGCTATGCCAGTTCAACAAACCTCATTGATTGGGTGCGTCATGACCAAATGATGGACTTGCCACCATCGGATTCGGGTTGGGATAGTGAGATGATCGCCTACCCAAATGTGTTCGAGTTAGACGGTAAATTCTATATGCTATACGCCGGCAACGGTAACGGTAAAACGGGATTTGGTATCGCGGTATTGCAGGGTGGATTTGCGCGATGAAATGGCAAAAGTTAGGGAAAATTTTCGATCCATCTGATTACATTTTGCCAGAGGGCTGCGCAGAATATGCAAAGTCGCCGCAAGTAATCGTGTTTGACAATTACGTGCGGATCTACTTTTCCGCGCAAAAACGCACTGAGAACGGAAAATTCCTCAGCCGGCCCATGTTTGTGGACATGAACAAATCGTTTGATAAAGTGCTGCGGGTTTCTGAAACGTCGGTTTTGCCATTGGGCTCTTTGGGTTCGTTTGATGAACATGGCGTGTTTCCATTTCATGTTTTGTCGCACGGGGGAAATGTTATTGCCTACACCACAGGCTGGAGTAGGCGTATTTCGGTTTCTATTGACATGAGTATAGGGCTGGCAATTAGTCGTGATGGTGGATTAAGCTTTAGTAAGCTTGGGCGTGGTGGCCCTATCATGAGCGCTAGTCTCAATGAGCCATTTTTGGTAGGTGATGCTTTTGTCCGGTATTTCGAAGGGCAATTTCACATGTGGTACATTTTTGGTGATCGTTGGTGTGTGAATCAAAAGGCTGGCGACAATGTCGCAGCGGATCGCTTTTATCGAATTGCACATGCAGTTTCGCCAAATGGTATTGATTGGGAGCGAAATTCGCGTTACCTGATCGACACTGTGTCTGATGACGAATGCCAGGCTTTACCGACTGTTTTTTTTATGGATGGTCGATATCATATGTATTTTTGCTTTAGGAATGCCTACGATTTTCGTCTTAATAAGGACAATGCGTATCGATTGGCCTACGCGTATTCTGATGATTTGATCACATGGGTAAGAGCAGATCAACAAGCAGGTATAAGCCTGAGCGATTCAGGTTGGGATTCGGAAATGATGTGCTATCCCCATGTGGTCATGTGCGATGATGAAATTTTTATGCTGTACAACGGAAATGAATTTGGACGGTACGGCTTCGGAATAGCGAAGCTAGCTGCTAGTACTTAAATCGATGGGAGTGAAGAAAATGCAGAGAAATTTTGAGCAGGAAACAATCGACAATATGGCGAGAAATTATTTTTATGGTTTTGATTTTGACGTAATGCATCCTTACATGCTCAAATCTTTTTTAAGTTTTTTTCGCGAGGGCAATGTCCTAGAGTTAGGATGCTATAAGGGGGATTTCACTGCGAGGCTTCTCACCCATTTCGATCAAGTGACGGCGGTGGAAGCATCGCACGACGCTGCCGATGAAGCACAGAAGAAGCTAGGCGATAAAATCACACTCATAAACGATAGCTTCGAAAATGTGGTCTTAAACGAGCGCTTTGATAATGTTATTTTGACCCACGTGCTAGAACATTTGGATGATCCTGTCGCACTCCTAAAGCGCATAAAAAATGAGTGGCTGACAGAGACGGGGCGTTTATTTTTAGTCTGTCCAAATGCGAATGCGCCATCCCGTCAGATTGCGGTCAAGATGGGACTTATTTCGCATAATTCCGCGGTGACCGCTGGTGAGGCTGCGCATGGACATCGCCGTACCTACGCACTCGATACCTTACAGCGCGATGTTGATTTGTCTGGATTGCGCGTGACGCATCGGTCTGGGATTTTTTTTAAAGCATTGGCTAATTTTCAATGGGATCGTTTGCTACAGACCGATATCGTGTCCCCCGAATATCTGGATGGTTGTTATCAACTAGGGCAAATTTATCCAGACTTATGTGCCAGCATCTTCTTGCTGTGCGAACACGGAGAAGCTTAAGGTAAGTTTGGAATTAGTTTGAAATACGCAGGTACGATGAGGCGATTGCAAAATATAAAGAGCAAACATCTGAAATCTGAAGGAAAAAAATGGTTAAGCGAGTGTTGGTTTTTCCTGGCGGCATGCCAAAATCTTTGGAGTATCTTAGCAAGCTGTTGGCACAAGGTGAGGTGGCGATTGGTGCTTCGTCATTGGCGTACGACAATTCAAGAGATAAATATTCGACCTGGGAATTTCTACCCTTCATTACTGATGAGGATTTTTCTGTAGAACTCGCAAAATTACTGAATGCGCATCAAGTCAACGAAATTTATACGCCAAACTTGGTTGTCTGGAATTATCTGTCTACCGAACTTGCTCATATTGCTCCCAGCGTTAAACTGGCAAATGTATCGCCCATTGATGAAGTGCTATCCGGATATCGACTTGCACTTTGTAAAGCGCGGCGTCAACTTGCTTCACCAATCTCCTTGCCTTCCGTGCAAACGGAACGTACCAAGCTAAGCGACATTGAATTGGCTGGTTTGTTTAGATACGCAGAGCTAATTCCTGGGATGTGTGACGATGACAAGCTATGCGCACTGATAGAAATCGTGCGCTACGCTGTCGATGGCGATGTCGTTGAGATCGGCACTTGGTGGGGCAAATCGGCTTTTGTATTAGCCCGCTTGGCGCAAGCTCATCGCATTGGCAATGTCCTCTGCGTTGATCCTTGGGAAGATGCTCTGCTGGTGCAAGATGAGAAAATTGTTGATAGCGGATCGGCGAGCATTAGCGCAAGCGAAGCTTTAGATGTGTTCAAGATAGGCATGTTGCCGTTAGCAGCAGGCGGGTTAAATTATTTGCGCTTGCCCTCAGTGGCCGCGGCACAGGTGTACCAGCAGGGTAGGGTGCATGAAACGGAAGAATTTGGCAAGACGACTTACGCTGGACGAATCGCAATATTGCATATTGATGGAAATCACGCCTACGCCTCGGTACGCGGGGACGTTGATGCATGGGTGGATTGCGTATTGCCCGGCGCTTGGATTATTTTGGACGACTACATTTGGCCCTATGGTAATGGCCCAAAATTGGTTGGTGACGATATGCTGCTGGTATTCAAAGAACGCATCTCGGTATCGTTTGTGATGGGAACTGCATTATTTATTCAGCTTAAATGATGCAAAATTATGCGAGCATGATGTGAGCGGGTGGTGAACCTTTTTGAATCATGCGAGTTAGCTGTAATAAACAAGGACACTGTTCCAAATTGCTATGTATTTCAATCAAGTTCTGGTGCGCCGGAATTTAAACCATGCTCGAAAAATATTCTCGGTGATTTCTTTCGACATTTTTAATTTGCACTTACTTCTGGATTTTTTTCTAGATTCACCTTGGAAATTTTGTTAAACAGCTTT
>CAUPNA010000017.1:0-41549 GCA_963512475.1 uncultured Undibacterium sp. | reverse complement strand
TAGGATTTGCGCGAAAACAAACGCTAAGTCTTCGATCTCACACCCTATTTGGAAGGAACACCATGTTAATCGAACGCGAAGCTGAGAGCTGCTACTTAGGTCAATTCATCCCGCTTCAGTACCATCACAATATGCTGATGGATGCGAACCGTATGGACAATTTCAAAGCAGCGATACAGCGACAAGTATTTGAAGGCGCCAAAGTATTGGAACTTGGTGGAGGCACTGGTGTTTTATCATGGTTTGCGGCACAGACAGCGTCCAAAGTTTATTGCGTGGAATTTAATCCCGACATGGTCGCCGAAGCACGTCGCCTGCTAGCGATGAACCAATATGGTTACCGAGTTGAAGTGATCCATGCTGATGCTTTTGAATATCTGCCGCCGGAACCTGTGGATTTTGTGATTTGCGAAATGATTCATGTCGCTATGTTGCGCGAAAAACAAGTCGAAGTTATTGAGAATTTTAAGCTACGCTATGCAGAAAAATTTCCTGGGCATATGCCCGTCTTCATTCCAGAGGCCGTGGTCATGGCGGTGCAACCACTGCAACAACGTTATGACTTCTCAGGTTATCAAGCACCGATTATTCAATTTCAATTACCAGGTGCTTTCACGTCCGACACGATAGAGCTGGCGCAACCAGCGTTGTACAAAGTCATCGACTTTACTCAGGCCAATGATTTATTGATCGAATGGGAAGGTCAATTTACGATGGAAACAGCTGGCCGATTAAGTGCTTTGCGCTTCGTCACCAAAAACATTTTGGCGATCGTCATGGAGAATAATTCGACGATAGACTGGCTTAATCATTACATGGCATTGCCTATTGCGACACCTATCGATGTCGCCGTGGGTGACATCGTACAGGTGAGTTTTCAGTATCGTGCTGGCGGGTCAATTGAATCATTACAAAATACAATGCGCGTCACATTAAAATCTTCAGCGAAATTGCGTTCTAAACATTTATCTCTGGCAGTCGGCTAAAAAATAATCTATCAGCCAAAATATTGTTTTCGGCTGATCATTTTATTTGGTCTGTGTCGATTGTTTTGATAACTGACGAATCGCATCATTGATTTTTGCCATTTTGCTTGCCGAAATATCCTTGCTACAAACAATATAACTATCTAGTCCTTTAGGAATACCCTCCATTTCAACGATGCGCGTTTGTTGAAAGTAGGAATCTGAGTCTTTTAGAAAATCCCATGCTGCTTTTTCTATCAGCATAAACGAAGCGCGATTGGCACCTATCATACGCGCCATAATTATCGGCAAGACACTGTGGCGCTCCTGCTTATTTCTGCTGACTTTAATCATCGCCTCTAGCTCCGTTCCGTAGCTGGCGGAGTCCACACTACCCATCGTTAAACTGGGGTCAGATAAAAGTGATTTTAAATTTGAATGCGCAGCCACCTTAGTGTACGAATTTAAATTAGCTAATACCGAGTATCCAACATTTTTTTCTAGTGTAATACTAAAATTGACTAAGGCTTCACGTTCCGGCAATCGATACCAGTCGAAAGAACAGTAGTTCTTTACGCCAGCAGCATATTGGCTCCAAATTCGTTTGGGTGGCTCCTGAACTAAGACAAAAGGTATACGCGTCATGCTAAAAACTTGCCTAACACGCTCTATTCGCTCCCCTTTTTCTACGCCATTTTCTAAATATTGGTAAGGCGGGCGAGCATTCCACGCAACGACCAAGGGTGTCTCTAAAAACGCATAAGCTAGTTGGCTATACGAAAGCAAAAAAAATAAACTAATTAGCGAGCTAAAAAAATGAACAAAATTCTTAATGACCATCATGTAAATTATTGTTGGCGGTATTGATCTCTGAGTTCGACGATCAAATCGATTGATTTAAAAATTGAGTATGCCTGATTTCATTCAAGGCTCACACAGCAAAATCAGATAAACTGCGCTTTCTGCTATATTCAATTCAAAAACGACACAAACTCAGAGCGAATTAGCTAAACTTTTTACTACATTCATTAACGATTTTTCACTATGACACGCAAGATCATTCTGTTACTTTGTGGGCTAGGCATTTTATTTTATGTTTACAAAATTTATCTTTTAAAAGATACCATCACGCTATTTCCGAGCACTAAAAGCGGATCATCGAAAATGCCCAACAAAGGCACATCAGGCCCTATCATGCGTTTGAAATTTACTTTAGAAACCGATAACGTCGACACGATGGCGACATGCCGCAAATTGTTTGATCAGCCTGATGATATCGCCAAAGTCAGCGCCCATCCGAAAGAAGAAGGCAAAGCAATTTTAAATGTGGAAAGACTTTTCCCCGCCAACGAATTGCAAACCACCTTAGCCTTAAACAAGGCACTCAAAGAGCAAGGCTGCTTAAAGGGTGAGAAAAACGTATTTGCTTTAGAAACTGTTCAGTAATTGCTCAAAAATTACTCAGCAATTGCGCAGGACTCAACGCTAGCTATTGATCGTCGCTTTTATAACAAAAAAAGCATGTGCCATTGAAGGACACATGCTTTTTTGGTTCTCTTAAAATATGCGCACTACCCTATTTATTATTTCATACTAGCCGGCACAAATTCTTGCATCACCGCTTGACGCAAAATTTTGGCTGGCACCAAGCCTTGTGCCAATACAAAATCATTAAACGCCTGGCGATTGAATTTTTTACGCAATGCCACTTCCGCAGCCTGACGGGTCTCCATCAACTGTTGATAGCCATAGAAATAGGAAGTCGCCTGTCCCGGTGCGCGGAAGGTGTAGCGTTGCATCTCTTGAGTCGCCATGCCTTCGGACAAACCGACTTCATCTATCAAGTACGACTTGACGCCTTCGGGTGTGATTTGACCTAAATTCACCATAGGATCAAGGAAAGCGCGCGCAGCACGTTGCGCTCTGGCTTGCAGCGCAAATAGTTGACCATCCATAGGCTCAAATGGCTGCATCTCTGCTTCCGCATATAAAGCCCAGCCTTCGACATTGACACTATTAAATGCAAAGATACCGCGTGCGGTGGAAACGCCGGCTTCTATCATCTTGGCGAATTGCAGCTCATGTCCAGGACGAGCCTCATGCGCGGTCAAAGTCCAAGTCGCGCTCTCATGAGTAAAATCATCGAAGCTCAAGACCTTACCGCTCGCATCCGGCGGCATACCCGTTGTCAATACAAATTCTCCGTATTCTCCCGTATTGCCAATTAAACGTGGTGGACTCATATGCGGCGCTGGTTGCTGCGCATTTTCTGCATCAGTGGCGAGACGGATTTTGGCTTTGCGGTCAGGTAATGAAACGATATGCTGTTTGCGTATGCTGTCTTCAATCTGCGCCAAACGAGCTTCATAGATAGGCATAACCTGATCTTTGCTCATCTGCTTCTTTTTCAATTCACGTATCACAGCACGATAGTCTGCATCCGGTAGATTGCGTTCTTTCGCCAGAATATTCGCCGTGATCACCATTTGATTACGAATCTCGGCGAACGAAGTCAGGGCTTTTGCGATTAACTCCTCAGGGCCGATGTCCACACCAAACTGGCGCAAATTATCGGCATACACTTCGGCTGGCAATTTATGATCAGTACGCGCACGCGGCAAAATCTCCGTTTTGATCATCGCGTTATAGGCAGTTAACTGCTGCTCTAAACTTGCGTAAGGCTTTTCCCAGCCCTGCAAACCGCTTTTTTGCAGCATGGCCTTCATTCCCGTCAATAGTGCGGGTGCGCTATTTAAGACTTGTTCTACTTCACCTTTATAAGGTCCCAACAATTTCGGATTGGCTTTTAAGCGTTCATTCATGCGCTCTTTAGCCAGCTCCGTAACAGGACGAAAACCCTTGGTCAATCCCGCATATTTATTCAATCGTACCAACAAGGTTTGCTGACGCTCTTTAGGAATACGCGGATCTAAAGTTTGGCGCATCACGCCGAAAATCATGCCTGTGATGTCTTGAAATGGTAAAAAATACTGACGCGTCAAGGCCTCGGAACGCATATTATCTTGCGCGCTGTTGATCAAAATTTGTAAATCTTGTTTGATCTTGGGATGGGCTTCTTGCTTCAGTCGTTTTTGTAATTCAGCGATAACGGCTAAGCTTTCTTTATTGCGCACGTCAAACAGATCACGCGACATATCAGTAATCTGTTCATCCAAGCCATCAACACCTAGACCGCCCGCACCTTCTGGCGCATATTTACCCATCAAGTTAAGTAAGAGTTTAGCGTTTTCGTTGCTCTTCTTTACCCAGGTTTGTTCTACGACCGTGGCAGTCTGAGCGCTAAACTCAGTGCTAGCCGCCGATGGTTGTTCCGACGCTGAAACCATCGCACTAAAACTTGTAGCGCCGAGGCTCAAAGCCAGCAACAAAGCATTCACCATTATTTTTTTCTTCATGCTATCTCCTAAGATTCGTTTTGCCGCTCAGCTGAGGTGGCAGAACAAGTAGTATCCTCTCAGCAGAATGCAGGGTCAATCAGAGTGGGATGAAGCGCAACAAACACTACATGAACTTGCATTTTCTGGATACAAAATAAAAGTTGGAATGGCGGAAACAAGGGCGAAATATTATTTAATATGCTATTTTCTATGCTTAAGCCAATTATTAAAAATCAATAGGCAAAAAGCCGTCACCACGCCAATCGCAGCGAATAATCTCCACATTAAAAGTGGTTGCTGCATCTCTTTCGCAATTGCTGTGTAAGCCGAGCCGGATAACAATCCTGCGAACAAATTTCCCAACTCCTGAGACAAAGTAATAACCCATATACATCGAGGTCTTATTCCTAGGCGCGATCATGACAACGTATTCCCAGCTTTTAAATCAGTACACAAGATTGAAACTGCAAACACTTCCATACGCTACCGCCCCGTTACCAAAGGACGAATGCATCAAACAAAACAAAAAAAGCCGCACCTTTTACAGTCCGGCTTCTCAAAATAACGTCAAACAAATACGACTATTGCCCCCAACCACCACCAACAGCCTTATACAAAGCCACACCAGAACTCAGCTTTGCACGTTGACTATCAATCGCTGCAATCTCAGCCTGCATCAAATCTCTTTGCGCATTCAAGACTTCAACATAAGCGCTATAGCCACTTTGATAGCGCAAATTCGATAAGCGGTAAGTTTCACGAACTGCGGTTAAACGCGCCTGTGTCGAAACATCGATTTCGGCGTTGCTCGCGGCATTATTCAAGCTGTCATGCACGTCACGGAACGCATTTTGAACGGTCTGCACATACTGCCCCAGCGCCTGACGTTTGCGCGCCTCTGCGCCTTCCACTACAGCACCCACCGCACCCGCACGAAAGACGGGCTGCACCAGACTAGATGCGACATTCCACAACAAAGATGCGGGACTAAACAAGTCTTCCAAAACGCGCGATTCACGCCCTAAAGAAGTTGTTAAGCGCAGACTAGGAAAGTACGCTGCCTTTGCTTGTCCAACATCTGCATTGGCAGCAACCAAGCCCTGCTCTGCAGCAGCAACGTCGGGACGACGCGCTAACAAGTCTGATGGCAACTCAGCAGCGCTTGGCAAATTTTGCACCAATTGTTGTATCGTCAAACCACGCGCAATCTCTGGATTCATCACTTGCTTTGGTGAGCGTCCAAGCAAAACTGAGAGTGCCGATTCGACATTACGTAGAGCCTGCTTGGCTTGGCTAAAACTGATTTCGCCAGCCGCTAATTCAGACTCCGCATAATGCAAATCGATATCACCGATTGCACCTGCCGCGTGACGTTTACGTTGCAATGCCAGATTTTCCTGACGGCTCTTCAATGTCGTTTCCGCAAATGCCAGTTGGGCATCAAAGGCGCGCAGAGAGAAATAAGTCTGTGCGACATTTGAAATCAAACTCAGATGCACCGCGCCACGGTTTGCTTCGCTCGCAACCAAACGCGCTTTCGCAGCTTCATCAGCCCGGTTCAATTTACCAAACAAATCTAGCTCGTACGAGGCACTCAAACCAAACTGATAATCCTTCGCGATCGGATTGGCATTCGATGGTAACTTACCCGAATTTTCACTGGTGCGAGAACGGCTGGCCGCCAAAGTCGCATCGACGGTAGGAAAACGATTTGCCATCGCGATCCCCGCTGTCGCCTTCGCCTCATCAATACGTGCTGTCGCGATCAACAAGTCCTGATTTTTCTGGAATGACTCAGCTATCAATTGATCTAATACGGAATCTTTCAATCCTTTCCACCAATCTTTTAACTCAGCTTGGTTTGCTGTTTGTAAAACTGTGGCTTGTGGCAAATCCAACTGCGGACGCTGATAATCTGGGCCGACTGAAACGCAGCCCGCCAAGCTTAAACTCAATACCAAAGGCAAAAGTGCCAAGCGCCTTGAGCGAGGAAAAATCTTCCCTAATTTCATGATTTCACCTCATTATTTTCTTTACTGATTTCATCTTTTTTTGCCTCTGCAACTTTCGCCTCTCCCGGCTTTTTAAACGGGCTGTCAAACGGATCATTGGCATAGTGATGTTCAGGATGGTCAAAGTCGGTATCTAAAGTTTTGAAACGACGGTCGTAAATCAATTTAAAGAACAAAGGTACTAAGAAAATCGCTAAGAAGGTCGCTGCGATCATGCCGCCTAACACACCCGTCCCCAAAGATTGACGCGCTGCCGCACCCGCACCACTAGAGAACGCCAAAGGCACAACACCCAAAATAAATGCCAAGGACGTCATCAAAATAGGACGGAAACGCAAGCGTGCTGCTTCTAGTGCTGCCGCCACTGGCGCATAGCCCTCTTGTACTTTCATGACCGCGAATTCAACAATCAAAATCGCATTCTTCGCCGACAAGCCGAGCAAGGTGACGAGACCAATCTGGAAGTACACATCATTATTAAAGTGACGCAAATAGACCGCCAACAGCGCACCAAAAATACCGAATGGCATTGCCAACAAAACTGAGAATGGCAAGGACCATTTTTCATATTGCGCAGCGAGAATCAAGAAAATCATCAAGACACCCGCGCCCAAAGCCAGACCAGCTGCATTGCTGCTACGTTTTTCCTGAAAGGATGCTCCACCCCAATCGTAAGTGACGTCAGCTGGCAATACCGCTTTTGCAGCTCTTTCCATCGCAGCGATGGCTTGTCCAGAACTGAAACCTGGTTTCGCATCACCTAGCAATTTAATTGATGGCAAGGCGTTAAAGCGTTGTACAGAATCTGGCCCCGTAATGAACTTAGTCGTTGCGAAAGCACGGATAGGAATCATTTGACCGCTAGTCGAACGTACATACAAATTACCGATGTCTTCTGGTTTAGCACGATACTGCCCATCTGCTTGTAACTGAACCGTATAGACGCGGCCATTTTTATTGAAGTCATTCACATAATAGCTACCCAAGGTCGCCGCTAAAGTATTGTAGACATCTGATAGAACCACGCCCATAGAACGCGCTTTTTCATTATCAACATCAACGAACAATTGCGGAGAGTTCGCTTGCCACAAGGTTTTAACACCCGCCAACTCAGGCTGCCTGTTTGCTTCTGCGATCAAAGCGGGCAATAAACCTGCCAAACGCATTACGCCGCCCTCACCTTTATTTTGCAAATAAAATTCAAAACCACCGGTTTGTCCCAAGCCTTGGATGGCTGGCGGACTAAAGAACAAAGGTAAACCTTCTTTGATACCCCCCGTACGCATAAAAGATTCACCGACCAACTCTTTCGCAGACTTACTACGCTCGTCCCAAGGGCGCAATGGGAAGAACATCGTCGCAGCAGATGATTTCAAGCCGCCACCACCCAAGAAATCGAGACCGATCAAAGCAAAACGCGTATCGATATCTTTGTTCGACTCCAATGCCGTTTCCATTTGTTTCACCATCATATTGGTACGCTCTAGCGAGGCACCTTCTGGCAAAATGGCAGCACCGATGAAATAACCTTGATCTTCATCAGGCACTAATCCACCTGGTACTGTTTTCCACAGCAATCCAGCCAAAGCGATCATGCCGACGAATAAACTCACGCCCAACACGGCGCGCTTTAAGAAGAAAGTCACACCAGCGGTATAGCGCTTAGTCAATTTCGCGAATGCGTGATTGAACCAATCGAAGAAACGATTATGATTTTCCGCACCAGGCTTGAGCAAAATTGCACACAAGGCCGGGGTCAATGTCAAAGCAACGATACCCGACAAAATAACTGCGATAGAAATTGTCACAGAGAATTGGCGATACAACTCACCTGCCAACCCACCTAAGAAGGCGATAGGGCCGAATGCGGCAACCAACACTAATACAATCGCGATGACGGGTCCTGTGACTTCATTCATAGCCTCAATTGCCGCTTCTTTGGGTGACATACCTTCTTCGTTCATCAGGCGTTCGACGTTTTCCAAGACCACAATGGCGTCGTCCACCACGATACCAATCGCCAGCACCATGCCGAAAAGCGTTAGCGTGTTAATGCTGTAACCAAGCAGGTGCAAACCAGCCATAGTACCGATCAAAGATACAGGCACTGCCAAGGTCGGAATGATCGTTGCACGCCAGCTTTGTAGGAACACGTACACCACGATGAACACCAAAATCATCGCTTCGGCTAATGTTTTTAACACTTCATAAATCGATTCTGTGACGAATGGCGTTGTATCGTAAGGTGTCTCGTAGGTCATTCCTTCTGGGAATTTCGCCTTCAATTCTTGTAAAGTTTTTTCTACCGCTTCGCGTGTATCTAATGCATTCGCGCCCGTCTGCAAGAAAATACCGACGTTAGCGGATGGATGACCGTTGATGCGTCCATACAAGTTATAGTCTTTCGATCCCAACTCAACGCGCGCGACATCACTCAAACGTACAGTGCTACCACCTTTACCGGCCTTGATAATGATATTGGCGAACTGGGACGGCTCTAACAGACGCCCTTTCGCCGTGACTGTCATTGTCATTTCTTCGGAATTATTGGGTGGAGCACCGATCTTACCTGCTGCATATTGGGCGTTTTGTTCACCCACCGCACTGGCGATATCGCTGACAGTGACGCCGAGTTGCGCCATACGATCAGGGCGCATCCAAATACGCATTGCATAATCTTTTGCACCAAACACTTGGACATTAGTCGTACCAGGAATACGCTTGATCGCATCGAGCACGTTTTGCGTCACATAGTTCGACAAGTACAAATCGTCGTAGCGATTATCTTTAGAATAGAACGCCGCAACCACAAGGAAATTAGACGAACTTTTAGATACCGTCACACCCTGACGTCTCACCTCTTGCGGCAATTTCGCTTCAGCCTGACGTACACGGTTATTCACGTTAACGGCGGCAATGTCCAGATCCGTGCCAACATCGAAAGTCACGTTAATCGAAACGCGACCATCTGCTGCCGAAACAGAGTCCATATACAACATTTTTTCAACACCGTTAATTTGCTCTTCAATCGGTGCTGCCACGGTACGCTCCAGAACTTCAGCTGAAGCGCCTGGATAAAAAGCGGTCACGTTCACCACTGGGGGTGAAATTTCGGGGTAACGCTCGATTGGCAAGATGCGCAAGGCAGCCAATCCTGCGATCACAATAATCAACGACAAGACAGTCGCGAAAATCGGTCGGTTAATAAAAAATTTAGAAAACATAGTGAGTCCTTAAAATCGATAGCGATACACACTCATCCTTTGCGGACTTAGTGCGCACCTTTCGCACTTGCGGAAGCCGAAGCTGCTGGGGCTGCTGTGGTTGCTGGGGCTGCAGGTGTCGGGCTTGAGACTGTTTTCGCGTCAATGGCGACAGGTTTAACTGTCATACCTGGATCATGTGCTTTGATAAAGCCGTCAACCAAGACCCGCTCGCCAGATTGCAATCCCTTAGTGACCACCCATTCACCACGTGACCAGCCATCCAATTCAACCGGGCGCGGCACCAGTTTATTATCAGGAGAAACACCAAATACCATCTTGCCCATAGGACTATCGATCACGGCACGTTGTGGCACTGATATCGCATCTTTACGCGTACCGCCTTGCAACATCACGCGTACAAATTGACCAGGACGTAAAGCGCCATTCGGATTGGCAATCTGAGCGCGGGCATCAAAACCGCCCGTTGTTGTATTCACCTTCTCACTCAGGAAATTCATCTTGCCTGCGGTTGGAAAAATCGTCCCGTCCGCCATTTTGACTTTGACATCAAAGTCCATGCTACCGTTACCGGCACGTTTTCCTGGCAATTGCAATTTACCGCTCGCCAGATCGGCGTTTAATTTTAGATAGTCGGCTTCGCTAACACTAAAATTGACATACATAGGATCAGTTTGCACGATCGTCGTCAGCAAACTATCTGCCGGCGTCACTAAACTGCCATTAGGTTTCGTCGCGACACCCGTCACACCCGCAATCGGCGCGACTACTTTGGTATAGCCCAGATTTAACTTGGCTTCGTTGACCTGCGCACGCACCTGTTTGTAGCTCGCTTCAGCTATTTCTAAAGCAGATTTTGCTTCGTCATATTCACGCTGACTGATCGCTTTTTCAATTGCCAATGGCGCTAAACGCGCGTATTCACGTTTTGACTGATTCAGCTTTGCTTCGCTCACGCCTAAAGCAGCTTCAGCAGAGGCCAATTGTGTTTGATACGCGCCCGGATCGATTTGAAACAGAACTTGGCCCGCTTTAACTTTTGTGCCCTCTTCATAAACACGCTGCTCGACGATACCGCTGATGCGGGCACGAACTTCCGTTTCGCGGATGCCGGCAGTTTGCCCGACGTATTCAAAATCGACTGGTAGATTGCGAGCTTGCAAAGTCACGACATTCACTTCCGGTGGTGGCATTGCGCCCATGCCTGCTGCTCCGGCGCCACCTTGCTTATTGCAAGCGGTTAAACCCAAAAATGGTAAACTCAAAGCAAGCACTAAAGCTAACTTATTGAATTTAAATGGAAAAACCGTCGAATGACGGTTGCTTATCAATAGTTTGTTGTTGATCTTGCTCATGGATTTCCTCTTTAAATGATAGTCGCGGTGTGCTATTATATACATTCACGAATGTTTGTATAGTTTTGATTCAACGAATTTGTCAAATATGATTAGAATTAATAACGCGACGATGACGTATTCACCAAGTCCATAAGGAGCATTTATCATGGTCAGAAAGACCAAAGAAGACACCCAACAAACCTACGAGGCTTTGCTCAATGCGGCCGAGCAGGTTTTTTGTGAAAAAGGGGTTTCTAAGACGACTTTAAATGATGTTGCCGTTGCTGCGGGTATGACTAGGGGCGCTATTTACTGGCACTTTAAGGACAAGAAGGAATTGTTTCACGCCTTATGTGACCGCGCATTTTTACCAATGGAGACCATGCTAACTGAGATTACGAGCAGCTCCATTGATGATCCCATTGCCACTATACGTCGATTAAGTTTACATTTTCTACGCCAAGTAACCATTAACCCACGCCAGACTAAGGTTTTCGATATTATTTTTCATCGCTGCGAAAAAACCGCAGAGATGCAGTTTTTTATTCAAGAACGCGAAAGTCGCGCAGAGTGTTTAGACAAAGTTGCCGAGATCTTTAAGGCCGCAGTTGCAAAAGGTATATTGCCTGCCAATACCGATATTGCCATTGCAGTTCAGATCAATCATGCATTCTTAATTGGTCTGGTGCACGAATGGCTAATCGACACTAGCGCTTACGATCTGTGTGCTCACGCAGAAACTATGGTTGATGTATTGATGGCGGGATTGGTGGCGAGACCACCTTTATTAAAATCTTAAAAAATTAAAAACCGGACTGGCAAATACAAATTGAAGCTGCCAGCTCGAAAAATAAAAATTTAACCCAGAATTTCCATTAGGATTTGAGACGATGGTGGATGCACTTTTCGAGGCAGTCTTTACGTGAATGAGGCGAAAATAGCTAGCTATTTTCAACGAAGAACGAAAAAAATGACCGAAAATGCGCCGCCAGCGCTCAAATAGCGTCGAAGACGCGCCTAATAGAAAATCAAGGTTTAACCCGGCAACTTCCAATCAAAGCGCACCGCCAACAAGCGCAAAATCACAGTAAGTGCAATACCGCTTAATACAGCACTGAGCTCAGCAACGTCGAGTAAGGCCAACAGCAAATAGGCCCAAGAGCCAAGAAAAGCGCAACTTGCATATAACTGACCACGACGAAATACCATAGGAATTTCATTACAAATCACATCACGCAGCACACCACCAAAAATGCCCGTAATCACGCCCATCATCACACAGACAAACAAAGGCATATTCATCTCATAAGCCAGCGATGTACCGCCGATACTAAATAAGCCCAAACCGAGCGCATCTGCGTAGAGAATTACTTTTTCGGTAACAACGTGGCGCAGCTGCCGAAAAAATGGCGATACTAACAAGCAAAAAATAAACACCAGCGTTGGATATTCATAATTCTCTATCCAGAATAAAGGTCGTCGATCCAACAAGATATCTCGCACCGTGCCACCACCAAAAGCCGTGATAAACGCCACAGTAAAGACGCCGACCAGATCCATCTTCTTACGCCGCGCCTCAACCAGTCCCGATCCAGCGAAGACAAACACACCGATGACTTCAACCACATGAAGTACCGTACTCATTCCTGCCTGGATATTTGTTGACATACATTTCCCAGAAAGCCCGCTAACACGCTCAAAATCGTGCAATTCGATTATTTTATTGTATAATTGCGGGCTTAGCTTGACGCTAAGAAACATTTTTTAAGATTAAACCCTGGCAAGTGATAAGCAATCGGGTCAAGAAGCAAGACGACCGCCGAAGTGCGTATTGGCTACCAAACTATTTTTTGAGGCAAGCATGAGAGACGGTATCCACCCAAATTATCGTGAAGTTTTGTTCCACGATGTATCTAACGATTTCAAATTCATCACACGTTCTACAATCAACACACGTGACAAGATTGAATTCGAAGGTAAAGAATATCCATTAGTGAAGATCGAGGTTTCTGCGGAATCCCATCCTTTCTACACTGGTAAACACAAAATTGTTGATACTGCAGGTCGCGTTGATAAATTCCGTAAGAAATTTGGTACTGTTGGTTCTAAGACAGCCATTTCTAACCAATAATTTGCGATATGGCGCATTTTGTCGGATAGTACGACGATGCGGCAAAGTTAGATCAGCAATAAAAAAAGGCAGCTCAGGCTGCCTTTTTTGTATCATGAAGTTTTACACTAGACGTCATCTACATTCCTCTGCTTCAATCTGTCGGGCAGCTTGCCGCGTTACTGCACACCGACATACAAGTGGAGAAACGAAGCGTTCATTTCTCTATCGAAAAGATCTATGAAGCCAGTCCGCCTGCCCGCTGCTGCCACTACTGCCCTGCCACGCTGGAGTATTTTTGCACTCTGCCTGCTCTATATATTACCTGGATTAATTGGTCGCGACCCATGGAAAGGCGTCGATGCCGCCAGCTTTGGCGTGATGTGGACGATGGCACATGGCAATTTGCATGACTGGTTATGGCCACACATCGTCGGCTTACCCATGCCCGAAGAAGGCCCCCTCGCCTTTTGGCTCGGCGCGCTTTGCATCAAATTGTTTGGCGGTCTGATTGGCGATCCCATGGCGGCACGTATCTCAACCGGTGTGGCATTTTTAATCGGCTCAATATCCGTGTGGTATTGCACCTACCTATTAGGCCGGCGCCAAGAAGCACAGCCTTTAAAGCTAGCCTTTGGCGGCCAACCCGAACCTAGCGACTTTGGCCGCACCTTAGCGGACGGCGCTTTGCTGATTTATCTCGGCTGTCTTGGCCTTTTACTGCCCAGCCATACCACCAGCACCGGCCCCTTATACATCGCTTTAATTGCTTACACCCTGTATCTCTGCATACGTTTTTTTGATCTCCCGCAAAAAGTCACCGCAATTAAAATTGGCCTCATCTTAGGCTTACTGGTGCTGACCCGTGGCTGGGTTTTGCCTGCCGGACTATTTCTTACATTGCTAGGCATTTGTATTTATCGCAAACAGGCACTCTACAAATATCTGCTTGGCCTCAGCTTACCTGCCAGTCTTTTTATCGTCGGTGCATGGCTTTTTGCCTTACAACAAATTCAGCCCTATGCCAGCTCCCCATTAGGAGGCTGGATGGATTGGAATTATCGACAAATCGGCTTCCCGATTTTTGACAACTTTAAACATTTTCTCGGTTACGGCATCTGGTTTGCTTGGCCAGCATGGCCCTTCGCAGCATGGGCTATTTTCGCTTGGCGCAAACAAGAACGTGCCTTACATATTTCATTGCCTTTAGGTTTCTTGATCTGTTTCGCGATCTTGGCCTTATTAAATCGCACCCATGAAGAAGGTTACTTGCTTCCGCTATTGCCGCCGTTAGCCATTTTGGCTGCATTTGGATTGCCGACCATGAAGCGTAGCGCCATCAACGCCGTTGACTGGTTCGCGGTGATGGTAATGACAGGCGCGGCTGGCTTATTTTGGTTTGGCTGGATCGCAGCGCAAACAGGCTGGCCAGTCAAAACCAGCGCCAAGGTACTCAGCTGGGCACCGGGCTTTATACCAAGTTTTAATGCATTCACATTCATTATCGCTCTGGTCGTCAGCATCATCTGGTTCCGCATTGTGTACTGGCGCATCTCGCGCCAACCATCCGTACTCTGGCGTGCGGTTGTGCTGTCGAGTGGCGGCGTGATTTTGTGCTGGTTCTTACTGATGTCCTTGTGGCTACCACTGGTCAATCACCGCGTCAGCTACTCCATCGTAGCGCAAGATATGACACAAAAAATCAGTACACCTTACCGCTGCATAGACAGCAAACTCGGCCCATCACAACGCGCCTCCTTCGCTTATTTCAGCGGCGCGCATTTTGCAGGCTTCAATGAACAAAATTGTGACCTGCTACTAACGCAAGGCAATCGCCGCTTCCAAGGCAAAATCAAAGGTCCGGTAGACAAAGATTTTCCCGGCACTTGGGAAATGATTTGGGAAGGCCAACGTGCGGCGGATAAAGATGAGTTCTTTACGCTCTACAGAAAAGTAGAAAAGAAATAAATCGCCAGTGAAATACTGCCCAAGAAGTCAAAAACAAGATTTGCCAAATAATTAAGCAAACAAGCGTTTTCAAAGAGCGAAACCATAAAATATAACAGCAATTTAGACCAAGTGCTTGCAATAATCGGGGCACCCTGTCATAATTCTGTTCATGCGTTGCCGAGATGGCGGAACTGGTAGACGCACTGGACTCAAAATCCAGCGCCGCAAGGCGTGCCGGTTCGATTCCGGCTCTCGGCACCAAAAGTATTCAAGCCTCTTGAGAAATCAAGAGGCTTTTTGCTTTGTGGCGCAATCACTCAATCCCATTGCGCACTTGCGGTTGTTAGCTTGTCGACCCTATCGTCAAATAGGCTTCTCATGAAATTTAACTCGCCAAAGGTGATTTAAAACAATCATCTATTGGGGGTGGTTGAATGATGAACAGGATATCCAAAGACCTTATACAGACGAATCCAAACAGCGAGCTAGCGAGAGAAGCTCAATCAATTAGGCATAAACAACTTCGACACCAGAACTTTGCAATTCTAGGCAGATGTTTTTTGGCGTATTTGCTGATATAACCAGCGTTGCGATTTCGCACAGCGGGGCAACCGTAAAAGCGGAGGCAGCTCCCAATTTCTCTGGCGAGGCGAGAACTACCGTCTCTGAAGCACGGGCATGCAACACACGCTTGATGGCTGCTTCTTCAAAATCGCCCGTACTTAATCCGGCGCTTAGATGGACACCCGTCACGCCCATAAAATAGATATCGGCACACAACTGATTTGCCGCTTCGATCACAGAGCTTCCAACATTCACCATAGAATGACGGAATAAACGACCTCCAAGCATAATGATTTCCACATGCGGTTTTGTAGCCAGCTCCATGGCTACTTGCGGGCTGTGAGTAATAAAAGTCGCACGCAAATCATCGGATAAATATCGAGCCAATTGAATTGCTGTCGTACCGCCATCAAGCAAGACAACCTGTTTGTCTTGCACCATCGCAGCACCAATACGTGCCAGTGCGTCCTTTTCGACGGATGCAATTTGCATTCTCGCGATGACATCAACAACTGCAGCCGACGCCGGCAGAGCACCGCCGTGTACCCGTTGTAGCTTCCCCTCTGCGGCTAATTCACGCAGGTCACGCCGAATCGTATCCTCAGACAAACCAAGTTCAACGCTTAAAGTTTTAGCGACAATTTGACCATCCCGGGCAAGCCGATCCAGCAGGAGTTTTTTTCTGTGCGTCGTGAGCATAGGATGGCTTTCACATTATTGATTAACCTATCCGTAATTCCACATGAATAGATAGATACAAGATAAAAATTTGTTCTGCTGAATTGAGGTTTTCATTGGATTGGCAAGCACATGCGCAACTATGAAACAAGAACAATTTTATTGATCTCTATTTGCATTTGTTTTTCTTTCGACTCACAGCAAATACAGCTTCGCATATTGCAACAGCATAATGGTTTTTCCGTCAGCGATCCTACCATCTCGTATCATTTGCAGCGCTGTATCGATGTGCAACTCAAAGACTTCGATATCTTCACCCTCTTCTTCCAAGCCACCCCCACAACCAACGCGATCGCCACTTTCATATTCAGCGACAAAAAAGTGTAGGCGTTCTGTAACCGATCCCGGACTCATAAAGGACTCGAATACTTTTTGCACATTACCTACTCGGTAGCCAGTCTCCTCTTCCACTTCGGCACGTATTCGTTCTTCTGCGCCGCTATTTTCCAACAAGCCTGCCGGTGCTTCGATCAAAAATCCATCATGCGTGTCGCTCAAAGTCGCAAAGCGGAACTGCCGTATTAGGATCACTGATTGCAGAGCGCGATTAAAGAGAAGAATTGTCGCTCCATGACCACGATCATAGGTCTCGCGAGTTAAGGTCTGCCAACTCCCATCATTCCGACGATAGTCAAAAGTCGTCTTTTGAAGCAAATACCAGTCATTTGACAACACCTCTACATGATGAATTTTGACTCTTGCTTCAGGCATTTTAACTCTCACTTTTAGAAATTGAGCGTGCAAAGGTAGGCTCATTGAGCTCAAAGAATAACATGCAATTTCGTGCAAGATCAAGAAAAATAACGCAAATATCTAACGAGCAATTGGATAGGCTTACACACGATCCTGAATGAATGATATTTCAATATCAATCTTTGTGAAAAACCCAATATGAGTGAATTGAAACATCAGTACGTTTCCACATGGAAATATATTACGACTTACTATTGTCTTTTTTTGCATAACGACTATAGTCGTGCTTGTGGCGTTTTACGCTGCTTCTTTCGATCCATGAATTCCCCTTAGTCGCATCAGGCCAGTTCCAGCACAAACCAGTAACACCCTGTTTTCATAAGTAGTTTTACGTTGATTTCTATAGGATCTACGAGACATTATGGCGCTACCAGGATTACAAAACACTCCCGCAATCACTTTCTCTAACAAGAAGATTCTTGTCCTAGACGATATGCCGGATATGCGCACGACGATGCGTAACCAGATGCAGGCACTGGGTATCACAAATATCAATTTGGCGTCGAATGTGCGGGAGGCGCTCAACTATATTCAACAGCGAACCTATGACGTCATCCTTTGCGACTACTATTTAGGTGGCGCTACTGATGGTCAGCAATTTCTTGAATATCTGCGTAGTACCAATGCGATAAGTCGTGCCACCTTGTTTATCATGATTACGGCTGAGACTGGATTTAATAGCGTCATCACTGCTGCGGAATGTTTACCTGACGACTATCTGTTAAAGCCATTCACTGGCGAGACGATGAAGATTCGTCTTGAACGTTTATTAGAGCGCAAAGCACGTCTGGCTACCGTCGATAAATTGCAAGATCGTGGCGATTGGATCGGCATGATCAAAGCTTGCGACGACATCATCGCAAGCAAAGATAAATACTTAATCGATGCGATGCGTATCAAAGGCAATTCACTCATGAGCTTGAGTCAATTTGATGCTGCCATTGTGTTTTATCAAAACGCTTTAAAGATGCGCGAAATGCCTTGGGCAAAACTAGGTCTTGCGAAGGCGCTAAAATCCAAAGGGCAAGGCGAACAAGCTGGGCAGATTTTGGAAACTGTCATACAAGAGAATCCAAGATTATTAGCGGCCTACGATTTATTGGGACGCATACATACGGAAGCGGGAGAAACCGAAAAGGCTTTGCAAATTTTGGATAACGCCTGCAACATGGCACCGCATTCATTGACGCGACAACGATCAATAGCGCAGCTCGCCGAAGATACAGGTGACTACTCGCGTGTAGATAAAGCCTTGTCGGTGGTGGTAAAACAAACCAAAAATTCACCACTGCGCGACGCCAACGATTATGCAAAGCTGACCAATGCATTGACGGAAACAGGAGACCTTGAGCGTGCGATCAGTACTATCAAAGAAGCCAAAGATAATTTCACCGAAACACATGAATTAAAACTAGTCGCCGCAGTGGAAGCCGTCACGCAGCAAAAAGCAGGGAATCCCGATCTAGCACAAAAAGCCTTGGAGATCGCCATGCAAGCAGGTGAAGCTGTATCGGAAAGTACCAGCTTGGCCATCGCCAAAGCCTGCATGGTGCACAACAAAACTAACGAAGCGATGGAGATATTAAAAAACATCGTACAAAACAATCCCGATTCACCAAAGCTGCAAGAGAGCATAGGCGTCATTTTTAAAGATCACGGTGGTATCGAAGCTGCGAAAAAGTTAATCGAGAGCTCAGTCAAAGAAGTCATTAATCTGAATAACGATGCAGTACAAAAAGCCAAAGCCGGCCAATATGCTGAGGCATCAAAAATGCTGACCGATGCGGCGTTACGTTTACCGAATAATTTACAGATTGCATCTAACGCGGCACTATCGATCTTGATGGATATTCTGATGAATGGCTACGATGCCACGAAGTCTATGCAGGCGCAGCAGTTCCAAGATACGGTAACGACGAAAAACAACCAGCATCCTAAACTGTTGGAAATCAACGCACTGCTGGCGAAAGTGAAGAGCAAATACCCTAATAAATTTAAAGAATAAGAGAACGCTCGATGGCACACCACAATGACAATCAAGACTTCACCGATATTGCTGCTCTGACGATACACGATGTTAAAAACAATCTCGCGCAACTTGCTTCCGAAGCTGAATCACGCGGTGATTTAAAAAGTATGCATGTGGCAATGGAGGCGTCTGGAACATTAAGTGGCTTACTCTGCTTTTACAAATCAGAGACGCACAATCTGCATGTGCAAATTGAACCGCAAGATCCTACCGAGCTACTTGTCGACCTGGTCGCGGCGATTGCGTCCAACCATCCTGCAAAATCTCGCGTGACGATCATCCAAGATACCAGCCAAGCGCCGGGTATATGGTTCTATGATAGAACCTTAATTCAAATGGTTTTGGCGAATGCTTTACAAAACGCCTTACGCTATGCACGACATCAAATCACGATCACGGTAGCCGACTATTCAGGTCAACTGATGTTTCAAATTCAGGACGATGGAGAGGGCTATCCGCCAACGGTACTTGAGAATTTGGATAGCTATAGCCCGGTCACAAGACACGGCACGGGTTTGGGCTTACGTCTGGCGCAACGTGTGATGGCGCTGCACCAAAATCAAGGTAAATCAGGCTCGATTCGCTTATCAAATAGGATAAGTAATACCAATAGCACGGATACTACGAACAGCGAGAAGAATAATGGCGCGTGCTTCCAACTTTTTCTTCCTTAAGCTGAGCTTATACCTTCATCAGAATTTCAAAAGCATCCAGACCGGACAGGCATTATGGCCTGTATTCCCCATAGGGCTGCAAACGTAATTAAAACCCATCTTTTTGTATAGGCTCTGAGCCGCCAGCATATTTGGCATGGTCTCGAGATAACACTGGCTATAACCCAACGCTTGTGCCGCCTCGATACAGGTTTGTATTAATGCCTTGCCTATACCTTGACCACGCAGTTTTGACACAAGGTACATCTTTTGTAGCTCACAAACCGAAGTATCCTCACCAGGCAAACTACCAATACCGCCACCAGCAACAATCTTGCCGCCCTGCTCCACCACAAAATAAGCACCACGGTCATTTTGATAGTGTTGGTACAAATGATCGAGTGAAGGATCTGCATAAGCGGAGCCGACTTTTGGCACATCCATTTCTATCAATACAGAGCGAATGAGCGCGGCGATATGGGGATTGTCAGTGTCCTGAATTGGACGAATTATGAATGACGACATTTGATTAGAGTTGGATAGAAATTGCTGTTTAAGGGAACTTAATTAGTGCTGGTTTTACGACCCGAAGCGTAATTGAAAAGGAAATGTGGCACTTCCTTCTCAATTCGCTATCAAACATAAATCAATTATGCATAATCAATTCACAGGCACATAATTAATCGGCATCCAAGCATAACCTTTGCCTTCAGCGCGGATATAACCGAGGCCAGGAAACGATATATGCGTTGCACCGACCATGTAACCTTGCTTTGCAGCTTCAGCGTAGGCTTTTTGGCGTTGCGCCATCGCCGCTTTGCTATCACTGTCAAAACCGATAGTAACCGTAGGGTTTTCGAATTGGACTGCCGCAACATGCATCAAATCGCCCCACAACATTAATTTTTGACCTTTGCTTTCAACCAGGTACACGCTATGACCTGGTGTATGTCCGCGCGCCGCCACCGCTTTTACGCCGGGAACTAGTTCTGTATCGCCATCAAATGGCTTAAATTTGCCTGCCTTCACATAAGGATTGAGCGAGGCCATCGCGCCTTGAAAACTACCTTTTGCATCGGCGGGAGCTTTATCCAAGTTTGCCTGACTCAACCAGAAATCAGCGTCATGTTTATCGGCGCGAACGACGGCATTAGGGAACAGCATTTGATCCCCCTTCATCAAGCCACCTACATGGTCACCATGCATATGCGTGATATAAACTTCATCGACTTGTTCAGGTGTATAACCTGCTGCTTTTAAGCTATTCGCCAGACGGCCGAGCGTTGGGCCAAATAAACCAGCAGCACCCGTATCGATCAACACTAACTTAGTTCCGGTGTTGATGAGATAACCGTTAACCGAGGTTTGTACTGGCGTACTCAAATGGTATTTCTTAAGAGATTTGATCGTTTTTTCTGGTGTGGTATTAGTTAACAACTTATCGATAGGCAACGCAACCGTACCGTCAGACAAAGCAGTAACTTCAAAGTCACCTAACATCACACGATAGTAGCCTGGCGCAACTGCCTTAACCATAGGTGCATCCGCATGGGCTGGTGCAATACTCAATGAAGCAATCGTGGCAGATAGTAATGTGAGTGCCAAAGTACCGGCACCTAAGCTGAAACGGGATTTCATCACTTTTGATCTCCTAAATTAAATCGTGCATACGCAAAATAGCGTGGCGACATTATGACTAAATTTGATTGATCTTGCTGTGGCTGGCGATTTTAAACATGACAAATTCAAAACTGCTCAAAATATAGGCATATTACCATTTCATTTTGTGTCAATTTGTCGGATCATGTAACTTACCAATCAAGCGAAATCGCTAGGTGCTGCACATGTAGACCCCGATCCCGCAAGGAGCAAATATTATGGCTATCACATCACTAAGTAGCAGCAATTTTCAAACGATTAAAGACTTGAGTAATGCCAACGCCACCAATTCAAGTACGGCTAAGACTAGCTCTGAAGACGAGGTAGTGAGTGCTAAGAGTACAAGTAATAACAACAGCGAGTTAAACGCAGCCCTACGCCAAGTGTTAAGCCAGATCAACTCTGCTAAAGACATCAGCGCTTTTTTCTCCTCAGAAAAAGGGCAGCAAGCTGAATCTGATTTCACCTCCAGTTTACTGTCCAATCTACCCGGCTTAGATGCAACAAATGGCACTGGAAACAAAGTACCAGGAATCGCACTAGATCAATCCAGTAGCTCATACAAGCTACAAAACAGCATACAAAAACTGATTACCCAACTCGACAATAATACAAATGAAGATTCTGGCTTAGGTAATTTACAAGAATCATTTAATGCGCTTGTGAAGAAAAGTGGCGGTGATCCCAGTGCAGAAAATCTGCAGTCGTTTTTGAAACTGGTTGCCGTCAATATTCAAGGCAGCACGTCGATTGGTAGTTTGTTCAGTACGTCGGCTTGATGAGCTTTTGAGTACCCATCAAGCCATTGAACAAGCTGCCCTGTCTCGGCGTTAGCGCGGCGTTTAAAGTATAGAAATCAATTCCCAAAAAGACTCTTCAACAAATCGGTCGCTTTTGGTTTCTTTTCTTCTTTCTGTGATTTTGGCTTGCCGCCCATATCGCCCATGCCGCCGAGTATCGAGCCATATACTGACTTCACCCTGACTTTGGTTTGCCAATCAGGTTCCCAGGCAATTTTCGGATCTTCAGGACGTGGAGGATAGGCAAAATACGCATCAGAACCGTAGGCAATCATACGCAATATACCCGCGCCACTTTCACCAAATATGCCTTTGGGTACTGCGCATTGTGTCGCACTGGCAGGCAAAATCACCTGTTCTTTTATCCACTTATCAATGTCTTGATTCGACTGATAATCCATTAAGCCAAATCCAAAATCGGGCAATTCACTCGAAGTCCAAACTATCATTTCGCCGCTATCGCCACCTGTAGATTGGCCGCCCATCACCGATAAAAAATAACCCCGAGCATGCGCTATGTTCTTCCATTGCAAAGCAACAGCGCCGTCTTTTTTTGTTTGTTGCAATTCGATAGCTGGCATCAGATCTTGCGGTGCACCTAAACTCACTTTAAAACTTTCTGGAATACCATTTCCGACAAATTGGTGCTGCCCGACTAAGGAAGCGGTATCAGGTACTTTACGGTCATCAATTTTATTTGGCCAAGCGGGATTACCTGGTTGCCAGCGTGCGCCTTTGGTTGTCTTACCTCGCATTACAAAGAACTTCGCGTAGTCGTCCATCGACGCTGTAGCGACATCAAGTGTTCGTGGCTGTCCTGGGCGTATGGTTTCACCACAGCCCCAATACACCGAAATTTTCCCTTTAGGTTTTTCGTAGGTCGGTTCTAGTGGTGTTTCATCTACAGTTACGGGTATCTCTTTTTTTTCTGGCACTGGTGCATTCAGCTGCAAGCTTTCGCCTAGATTCATCACACTGGGAATCATTTGTTTTGCATCACCTAAACTCGGATTTTTTGTAGTGTAGACAGAGACGTCGACAAATTTACCACTAGAAAATCCCATACTGTGGGTGTTACCAAATACGTTGCCACGATCACTGACACCACCGACAGCGCCTTTCGCCATGCCCGATAAAGCACCGAAAAAACCGCCGCCTGATTGCGCGCCCTGTGCAGCACCCGCCATCAAATTACCACCGGGCATGTCACTGGCATTGGTCGCTGCGTCGATAAAAGCCAATGCGATGGGCGGCTTCACCACCTGCACAATTTCTTTCGGCGGTACTGCACTCTTTGCTGCTGGTGCTGGCTTGGCCTTAGTCTGCGCCTGCGCCTGCGCCTGCGCCTGCGCGCTCAAAGGAAACGCAAGTAAGCCAGCTGCACTGAGTACTAGACATGAAGCTACGCTAAGTTTGGAAATAAGCTTGAAACTAAGTTTGGAACTGAGTTTTAAAGTGCGTCGCTGCAAAAATATAGTTTTATTCATCTTCGGCTCCTTAAATACAGGCGAGTCAACGTTGGGAGAATCGAGTAAAAAGTAGTAAACCTAATCAATCATAGCTCAAAAAATAGGCAATTTAGTTAAGTGTCTTTCAATTAAAATCAATTTCTATCTAGGTAGCTCACATTTCATTGAGCTAAGACAAAGACGTGCACCAAAGTAGCCTTGCTATCTTGCGCTTAGACACTATCGATCTCGTAGCGGCGGCGGACAGCTTAGCATCGGGTTCTGCGATAGATGTCTGCGATAGATGTCTGCAAACGTCAGGCTTGGCCCAATCGCCTTGCGGAGAAACCTAGCTATCTGGATATGTGATAAATTTCCTTTAGTACGAAAAAAATCAAGGCAATTCTCAATGCATCGGTTCCTTTTTAGCAACCTACTTCTATTACTATTCGCAAGCGTTTGCCAAGCGTCGGAGCCTATCCGTGCCTGCGGTGGCGATAGTAACTGGCCACCAATGTCATATATCTCTAAAGAGACAAAATCCGTACAAGGCCTTTCGGTAGAGGTATTGAAAGCAATTTTCTTAACCCCAGCGCCTGAATTCAAACTGCGCCCTTGGGCTCGCTGCATGGCAGAAGTCGAATCCATGCAGGGAAGCGACTTAATGATGTCCAGTTTTAGAACACCCGAGCGAGAGCAAAAATTCTATTTTTCTCGGTCTTACTTTAACTTAACGCCTGCATACTTTTTTGCGCGTCAGCGCTTCGCTCATGCACCGATCACCGCACTCAAAGATCTCAGCCAATATAAAGTCTGCAGCCTGCATGGCGCAGCCACATCCTATGTTGGAAGTACCGCTTCTCAAATCGAAAGTGGTGCCACCAACTACTTGAGCTTAATTCGGAAAATTGATCGGGGACATTGTGAGATTGTTGTTGATATGAAAGAAGTCTTCCTAGGTTTGTCGAAAATTGGCGTAGCGCCATTCGATGCCGCACACTATCAGATTTTGACGCTTCCCGAAACGCAGCAACTCCCATTACATTTCGCCGTCAGCAAACGACATCCTAATGCAAAGCAAATTTTAGAGGCGCTCGATAGAGGCATCACTGCGCTTGAAAAAAACGGTAAATTGAAGCAATTAGCTAATCGCGACTTTAAGTAATATTGGGTCGTTTTTTTTCAGAGAATTCAACCACGACTGAGCAAGATGTCTTATCAGTTCAGGCTGATAAGATATCTTCAAATCCCAATCAAAACTGGCTACACATCTAGTTTTTCTACGTTTAGACCACGCAATCGGCTGGATCTTCAAAGCACGAGTACTTCACTTTCAACATAGATATTGTTCTCCATCAAAATTCGAGAAAGCATTTTCGATTATGCTGAGCGCCACTCCCTTTGCATCATCCTTGCCTCAAGAGACTGTTATGAAACGCCTAACCCTCGCCCCTCACCGTCTGTATTTTTTTCTTGGTGCCATTGCTGTGTTGATTTTATTTTCATGGTGGTGGTTACATATTCAAAGCGGACGCAGCTTGGCTGTGCCCTTGCACGCTTTGTTAATGCCTTTAGGCGTGTTTCCATTGTTTATTTTGGGTTTCACTTTTACTGCTGGACCAAAGTGGTTGGCAGCGGATGAACCTCCCCATAATTTTTTGCTGCATGGTGGCACTTATTTTGGTGGTTTGGTATTGGTTTTGATCGCCTCAACTTTGGAGTTGCCACCTTTGCGTATGTCGGGCTTTGCCTTGATGTTGGCGGCTTGGTGTGCGGTCACGCTGCGGTGGGCGCGATTGGTCATCCAAAGCCAAGTCAAAGATAAACGTCATCCGCAAGCTTTGCTACTCGCAATGACCGGTGGTGTGCTGGCGATTTTCTCGGCATTTTTGTGGAGCGCTGGTCTGAGTGATGCCTGGATCGCGGCACGACAGCTCGCCTTTTTTGCCTTCCTCTTGCCAGTGTTTTTGACGGTCTGCCATCGTATGCTGCCCTTCTTTAGCAGCAATGTAATCAAGCCTTATACGATGTGGCGTCCTTACTGGTTATTAGCTTCATGGATCGCTGCCTGCTGGGGACTCGCGCTTGCCGGTATCTTTGGCGCGCATATTATTGAGGCCTCGATCGCAACATTGCTTAGTTTTAGTTTCGCCAATACGTCATGGCGCTGGGGCTTGTTCCGAAGCTTGAATAATCGCTTGCTGGCGATGTTGCATCTCTCGTTTGCCTGGCTTGCCATCGTTTTCGCGCTACAGGCTGCGAGTGCTTTTGGCGCAGAGATAGGCTCTGCTATGGTACATGCCTTGGCATTGGGCTTTTTGGGAACGATGTTGGTTGGCTTCGTCAGTCGTGTGAGTTTTGGTCATAGCGGACGTCCTCTGCAAGTCAGCAATTTATTGTGGACGATTTACCTGTCCTTACATGTTGCGGCCTTGTTGCGCGTTGCTGCCAGCGTGACCGCCATCCCACAAATGATGAACTTGTCGGCCAGCGTTTGGCTACTGCTGTTATTGACGTGGGTGGGATTAATGCTGCCTATTTATCTGAATGCACGTGCTGATGGACAAGCTGGCTAGATGCTGCGCCTAATGGAAAATCTGGGTTAAATATATCTAATGCCATTCAAGACCGGAATCGTGTTATGTTTATGCCCATTCTCAATCTGGCATATACATCACAATGCACGCATTTTCTTCCACGGAAATCAGCGCCGTTCGCGCTGAGTTTCCTGCGTTACAAAACCCTAGTCAATGCGTCTTCCTCGATAACGCCGGCGGTTCTCAGGTCTTAAAACGTGTTGCAGACCGAATTCACGATTATCTGTTGAGCTCTAGCGTACAACTGGGCGCGACTTATGCAACGTCGACCTTAGCGAGTGCCCGGGTCATAGCGGCGAGGCAAGCGATCGCTGAACTCATCAATGCAGCAGATGATCGTGAAGTCGTGATGGGCGGATCGACCACTGCCCTGATATTTCAACTCATACAGGCTATCCTTCCAGGGATACAGGCTGGCGATGAAATCATTGTGACCAATACAGATCACGAGGCCAATATCGGTGCATGGAAACGCTTGCAACATGCCGGAGCAATCATCAAGATCTGGCGGGTCAATCCAGACTCCTTACAGCTAGACTTAGAAGACTTAGAAAAATTGCTAAGCACCAACACCAAATGGGTGGCGATGACCTTTACCTCAAATGTCCTCGGCACCATCAACCCGGTTGCTGAAGTCGCGCGCCGTGTGCATGCCGTAGGCGGTCGGATCTGCGTCGATGCGGTGGCCTATGCGCCGCATCGTTTGGTCGATGTGCAAGCCAGCTGCGCTGATGTCTTGGTCTTCAGTTTTTACAAAGTATTTGGTCCCCATTATGCCGTGCTGTGGGGCAAATTCGAACTCTTGCATAGTCTCGCGAACTTAAATCATTTCTTTATTGCAGAAGATAATCTTCCCTACAAACTGCAACCTGGCAACGTGAATTTCGAATTATCGTATGGCTGCCAAGGTATTGCTGATTATCTGGTCGCAATGGGTACGCATTTTGGCGGAGAAGGTAGTCGTCGTAAATTAATGCAATTGGCGTTCGATAAATTTGAGGCGCATGAAAATTATCTGGCACAAAGATTATTGGATTTTTTAAATTCGAAATCGAGTGTGCGCATCATAGGAATGCGGCAAGTGCATGAAGGTGCCGCTAGCAGAGTACCGACGATTAGTTTTATCGTTGAAAATACCCGGTCTGAGACTATCGTAAAGCACATCGACCAATTTTATATCGGCATACGCTTTGGTGATTTTTATGCCCGTCATTTGATCGACGACTTAAGCTTAGAAAAACACGGTGGCGTCGTGCGCGTCTCAATTGCGCATTACAATACGGTAGAAGAAATCGATGTGCTGATCGGCCATTTTTCCGACATAATCCCATAAAATTACGAACCACTCACTATGCCCTTTTCACTCGACAAATTACTGGTTATTGGTATCTCATCACGCGCCTTATTCGATCTTGAAGCAGAAGAAGCCATTTTTCAAAATCAAGGATTGGACGCTTATCGCCAACATCAACTTGATCATGAAAATGAAATACTGAAACCAGGCGCGGGCTTTGCTTTAGTTAAAGCACTCTTAAAACTCAATAACCTGACGCCCGGCAATCGTTTAGTCGAGGTCGTCATCATGTCACGTAATTCGTCCGAGACTTCTTTGCGCATATTTAACTCCATTGAACATTACGGCTTAGATATCAGTCGAGCCGTTTTGGCTGGAGGTGCGTCTTTATCGTCCTATTTACAAGCATTCAATGTCAGCTTGTTTTTGTCCTTGCATGAAGATGATGTGCAAGCTGCTATCAATGCGGGTATTGCATCTGCACTGCTGTATCAGTTGGCAGAAAACGTCGCCGACCTTGACCAGATCCGCATCGCGTTTGACGGCGATGCTGTGATTTTTTCCGATGAAGCCGAAAAGGTCTATCAATCGCAAGGTATAGAAGCCTTTGAACAACACGAGCGCGACAATGCAAAAAAACCTTTACCAGAAGGTCCATTTGCTCGACTGCTAGTCGCCTTGTCATACATCCAAAACAACTTCAAAGCACCTGATGGTCGTGCTTTTCCACTGCGCACAGCCTTGGTAACCGCCCGCTCCTCTCCTGCACACGAACGCGTGATCCGTACTCTGCGCGCCTGGAATATCGCGATTGATGAAACTTTCTTCATGGGTGGTGTGAATAAATCGGCAGTACTCGCCGCTTTTAAACCCCACATGTTTTTTGATGATCAGCACGGACACTGCATGCATGCCTCTAGCGTGGTACCGACTGGTCGTGTCCCCTATAAACAATAAAATGCAGTACTACATTAACTATTAACTGAGCTGAGTAGCTCACATGAAAGAATAAAGGAATACAGATGCGTGAATTGACGATACCTATCGAAAACGAAGGTGATCCAGATGCGACAGAGATGATTCGGGTCTGGCTAGGAAATGGGTCCTGCAATATTTCACTTCTGCTCGGCATGTACGAAGACGCAGAAGATTGCGACATAGATGAACTCGAAGTATGGGGGAATATTCTCAGCGACATCGCCCAACACATCGCGAATGGATTTAAACAGAGCCACGATTGGGACGAAGTGAAGACCATGGCAAAATTACGGCACCACTTTAATCAAGCGATTAAAGAGCATGCCCCGGGTCTTGAAGGTCACTACCTCAAGGAACATTAACGAAGAATTTTTCGATATGTTCTTTGTTGACTCTGTCTGATTTGGCTATACCGCAATCCAACTGTACTACTAACCTCATAATCAACAATAAAAGAAAACTATGTCTTCCAATATTCACACTCTACTTACCGAACTCGGCGTTACACTGGCTGACTACCAAGGAAATGATATTCCTAGCATTTCGCCAATTAATGGCTTGCCGCTTGCAACTTTACGCGCAGACAGTGCGGAACAAGTAACTCAAAAAATTGACCGCGCCCATACCGCTTTTCTGGCTTGGCGCAAAGTACCTGCACCGCGCCGTGGTGAACTCATCCGTTTATTCGGTGAAGAGCTCCGTACGCACAAAGCCGCTCTAGGCCAAATAGTGACTTTAGAAGCGGGCAAAATTTTGCAAGAAGGCTTGGGCGAAGTACAAGAAATGATCGATATCTGCGACTTCGCCGTTGGCTTATCACGCCAGTTGTACGGCTTGACGATCGCCTCTGAACGTCCGGGACATCGCATGATGGAAGTCTGGCATCCACTCGGCGTGGTGGGTGTGATCTCTGCCTTCAATTTCCCAGTCGCTGTGTGGGCTTGGAATGCGGCACTCGCCTTCGTCTGCGGCAATAGCGTAACTTGGAAACCATCGGAAAAAACACCATTAACCGCCGTCGCTACCCATGCTTTATTCATGAAAGCCGTCGCACGCTTTAATGCAACTGGCAATGATGCACCAGAAGGATTAGCCGAACTGATTATCGGTGCGCGTGACACGGGTGCACAAATGGTGGAAGACAAACGCGTTGCGCTGGTGTCTGCTACCGGCAGTACCCGCATGGGTCGTCAGGTAGCCGAAGTGTGCGCCAAACGGCTCACCCGTACTATCTTGGAATTAGGCGGCAACAACGCCATGATCGTGGCACCAAGTGCTGATTTGGAAATGGCAGTACGCGCGACTACTTTCTCTGCCGTCGGAACCGCAGGACAGCGTTGCACGACTTTGCGTCGCTTATTTGTCCACGACAGTATTTACGATACGTTCGTGCCTCGTTTACAGAAAATCTATGCCGCTCTGCCTATAGGCAATCCTTTAGAAAAATCGACCTTGATCGGCCCACTAGTAGATCAAGCAGCCTACGAAGCAATGCAAACAGCATTGACTTCAGCTAAAGCAGAACAAGGTGTCGTTTTTGGTGGCGAGCGCGTGATCGTTGCAGGTTCAGAAGCGGGCTACTACGTACGCCCTGCCATCGTCGAAATGCCGACGCAAACTGCCCACATGCACCATGAAGTGTTTGCCCCAATTATGTACATCGTGCGCTATACCGATTTACAACAAGCAATTGACTGGAACAACGAGGTACCACAAGGTTTGTCATCCAGCATCTTCACCACCGACATGCGCGAAGCAGAATTATTTATGTCTGACATCGGCAGCGACTGCGGCATCGCCAACGTCAACATCGGCCCATCCGGCGCAGAAATCGGCGGCGCATTTGGCGGTGAAAAAGACACGGGCGGTGGACGTGAATCTGGATCGGATGCATGGAAGGCGTATATGCGTCGTTCGACCAATACGGTCAACTACAGTCACTCATTGCCTTTAGCGCAGGGGATTAGTTTTGATATTTAACACTAAGTCGATTTAAGAACATGAACCGCGGGGTACGTAAAAATATGTCATTCCTGCGTAGGCAGGACTCCAGTGTCTTTCCTTGATCAAGCTGAGTCGCTGGACTCCTGCCTACGCAGGAGTGACCGTTAACTATTTTTAACGTAATTGCTATATTTCGTAAGCGCCTCGAAGTTCTAAAAATTTCAGCCCATCAACAACAATGCAAACCATCACCCCAGAACAAGCATTAAGCTTAGTCGAGCAACATTGGCACCTTAGCGGCACAGCCAAAGAACTCCCCTCTTATGCTGATCGCAATTTTAAAATCAATACACCACAGGGCAATTACGTTTTCAAGATTGCCAATCCCAACTGGTCGTATGCCGATCTCGATATCGAAAACGCAGCATTACTGCATCTGGCTAAGATTTGCCCCGATCTGACTTTACCCCAAGTGATGTTGGCTCGATCTGGTCAGCATATTCTGCCTTTAATGACAGCCAGCGGTCAGACTTGCCACATGCGGCTGCTCAGCTTCGTCGAGGGTGATATTTATGCCAATGTGGCGATACGCGAGAACATCGATCAGCACTACTTACAAGTCAGCTTAGGGGTTGCGATAGGCAAACTAGATCGCGGCTTGCAAGATTTTCAGCATCCAAGCATGAACCGATATGTCGATTGGAGCATCAGTAATTTACCTGAGCTGCGTGATGAAATCGCTTACGTCAAGGATGATGATTTACGTGGATTAGTGACACGCCATACGGACTATTTTGTAGAACACGAAGCGACTTGGAAACAAACATTACCGATGTCGGTCATCCATAATGACGCCAATGATTTTAATGTGATCGTCGCCGCCAGTGTGGCGGATCACAAACCGCATGTGAACGCCATCATCGATTTTGGCGACATGTGCCGCCACCTGCGCATCGTCGATCTGGCAATCACCGTGGTATATGCTTTGCAGCACGTAGAAGAAGATCAAGCGGTAAGGGATTGCATGCTGGCGATATTACGAGGCTATCAATCGCAACATCCTCTAAACAAACAAGAAATTCAAGTCTTATATCACGTGATTATGGCAAGACTAAGTCAGAGCATTTTAATGGCTACCCGCGCTTACCGCCGCAATCCCGACAACGACTACATTTTGGTCTCGCAAAAAGGTGTGCGTCGCCTGATTCGCCAGCTCGATGCGATGGATTACTCACACCTGCAACATTTGTTTTTGAGCGTACTTTAATTTCACCAATAAACCATCATGCCAACTACTGTCGCCCCTATCCCAAATCGCAGCCCAGAAGACATCATCACGCTGCGCCGCCAGCACTTAAATCCCACTTTAAGTATGTCCTACCAACAACCACTGAAAATGATACGCGGTGCTGGTGCTTATCTATATGATCAAGATGAAAATGCCTACCTCGATATGGTGAACAATGTCTGCCACGTCGGTCATTGTCACCCAGCCGTGGTCGCCGCTGGTCAGACGCAGATGGCGCAACTCAATACCAATACACGCTACCTGCATGACAATATCGTCGAATACGCTAAGCGACTGAGCGCGACGTTTCCATCAGAGTTGTCTGTGGTCTTTCTCACCAATTCCGGCACCGAAGCGAATGATCTAGCATTACGCATCGCCAAGACTTATACCCAAGCGAATGACATCATTGTGGTCGATCACGCCTATCATGGTAACTCTCCGACCATGATAGAACTAAGCCCGTACAAATTTGATGGCAAAGGTGGTCGTGGTCGTCCGGCACACATACAAGTCGCCGAGATCCCCGATGATTATCGTGGACGTTTCCGAAAAGATGATACACAAGCAGGTCCACATTATGCGGAAGACCTACAGCGCGCAATCGCCGCAATTCATGCACGTGGAGAAAAACCAGCCGCTTTTTATTGTGAGTCGGTTCTAGGTTGTGGCGGTCAGGTGGTACTCCCAACCGGCTATTTGCAAGCAGCCTACGCGCATGCACGCGCCGCTGGCGCAGTTTGTATTGCGGATGAAGTCCAAGTAGGTTTTGGCCGTGCTGGGGATTACTTCTGGGCTTTCGAAGCACAGGGCGTTATTCCCGATATCGTCACTATGGGCAAACCCATAGGCAATGGTCATCCTATAGGTGCGGTCGTCACCCGTCCAGAGATTGCGCAAGCCTTTATCACAGGCATGGAATACTTCAATACCTTTGCAGGCAATCCGGTGTCCTGCGCGATTGGCTTGGCAGTACTGGATGTGATTGAGCAAGAACACTTACAAGAACACGCGAAACAAGTCGGTGATTTTCTCTTACAAGGTTTAAACGAATTAAAGCAAAACCACGCTCTGATTGGCGATGTGCGTGGCATGGGCTTATTCATAGGCGTAGAGCTGGTCAAGGATAGAACCAGCTTAGAACCCGCTACCGCAGAGGCTAATGCAGTAATCGAGTTTTTAAAAGCGCATCGCATACTATTGTCGACCGACGGGCCATACGACAATGTCTTAAAGCTCAAACCGCCTATGGTATTTAGCATGGAGAATGCAAAGGAATTTTTGCTGCGGCTAGATCAAGCATTGAAGCAGGTATTGAAATAGCTTCGAGAATAGGCCTACAAATAGAGTTCGAGGCAGTCCCACAAGTCAAACACATGCCACTCTTAAAAACAAAACCGGACGCCGCTATTTTTCGAAGTCCGGTTTTCTATTCTCCCGCGTTTAACGAAGATTCAACCAGCCCCGCTCTTCAACGCGAACTGTTTGTGTTCTTCCACCATTGATGCTGTAAGTCACCCAAAGAAATTTGGCCACGTCAGGCGCCGGGTCGCCACCCAAGATATTATTTTCAACGCGAAGCTCTAAACGCCCATTGTTGATCAATGAACGCAGTTGACGACTTACATCCATTTTACGCGATTCAATTCCGTAGTAGGCATTAACAATAGTCAACTGTTTGGATTCGGCGTATCTATCTCGATTACCGTGACGATCGCTATTGCGATTGTCGTTGCGGCCATCACCATCACCCCAACCACCTTTGTGATCGCCACGATTTCCCCAATTACCGCGTCCCCAGCTTTTGAACATAGCGCCATCCACCAGACTGCCTTCGCTATATTCAAAAGTCCGCATCTCACCTCGTGAACCACGAGCATAAATACGCAAAGTCTTAACGCGATTTGGGTGTGGGTCTACGCCAAAGCTGCGATTTCCCATACGAAAATTTCTATCGTTACGTGCTAACTCTTTCAGTCTATCGGTTACATCGACATTACGTTCCGCTGTACCGTACAGTGCACGTAGAATTTGAAAATCGCCATCATCACGGTCATCCCTATCCGCCCTGCTATTGCCATTGCTATTACCATATGAGTCACGATTATCCCAGCCGCCCTGATAGTCACCATCACGTCCCCAATTACCGCCACCCCAGCCGGTAAATTGAGCACCGTCGACCAAACTGTCTTCACGATATTCAAAGGTGCGTGTTTCACCGCGGTCATTGCGTGCATATATACGTAAAGTCTTTACCCGATTTGGATGTGGATCTACGCCAAAGCTATCATTTCCCATACGGAAATTCACATCACGACGTGCTAAGTCTTTGAGAGCCGGGGTTACATCGACATTCCGCTCAGCCGTTCCATAACGGGCATGTAGAATTTGGAATTGTCCTTCGTCGCGCTGAGCTGATGCCACATTCATCAGGCCGCACAGCATCGCAAATAGAATGAAGCTCTTGAAGTAAATTTTCTGCAGGATCATGATGAACTCATCAAAAGTGTAAAGTAAGCTAATAACGCTTTGGAGCGAAGCTTGGTGGACTATCGCTCGCAAAAGAATAATTTAGTAGTAAAAGCGATCCATCAAAATCACCGTCCAGGTTGCCAGCGCCAAGAAGAAAGTCAATAAAACAGCCGCACTACCAAAATCCTTAGCATTTTTTGATAGTGCATGGCGTTCAAGCGAAACACGATCAACTACAGCTTCAATAGCTGAATTTAACAACTCAACGATTAGCATTAACACTAACACGGCAATCATCATCAGTTTTTCAAAGGCTGATACAGGCAAACTCAGCGCGATCACTGCACCAATCACGACCAGCACCAATTCTTGACGAAACGCATGCTCCTGACGCCATGCCGCTTGCAAACCATCTAATGAATAGAAAAAAGCCGAGAAGATACGTTTAAGTCCGCTCTTACTTTTAAATTCACTCACCTCCGCCTTAAGCTGATTTTTGGCTTGCGGGTCGAGGTTTTCAGGTGAGTTCATGGGGGTAGATCCTTTGCGACAAGATAGAAAAATAGAATCAAAGCCCACAAATTCTAACAGGTGTATATGACTATTTGAATAAATTGCCATACCTGTTCGATTTATCCTTATCTAGTCGCACCAATTAGATCAAGGCAGGATGGACGATCAACAAATCAAAAAAAGCAACTGCACAATTTCCTTTCGGTCAGAATTAGACTAAGCTAAGCTTGGAAGTCACATCAAATCTCAGCTCAAATTAATCCATCGCTTAGGGTCTGCGGACAAAAAGGAAGATCACACTATGGAAAATCGCTTACAACGGCTAGAGTCTGTGCAGTCCATGGTGTTGGAAATCGCTAAAATTTCTTATAACACCAATGACTTGCGTGAATTCTTACATGCCATTCACATGGCCTTAAGCCGCATTATGTATGCGAAAAATTTTTATATTGCACTTTATGATTCCGCCGATGATTCGATCCAGTTCGCTTACTTCTTAGATGAAATTGATCCCCCTCCCGATCCAGAAAAACGTTTCAAACTAGAGGCACCTGGTTCGTCCTTCACCAAATGGGTTATTCTAAATCGTAAGCCCTTAGTGGCGACCGCAGCGGAGATGGCAGAAATTCGTGCGGAAGAACAAATAGGTGTCACTGGTGCGCCATCAGAACATTGGATGGGCTATCCCTTAATCGATCACAATAAGCGCATCTTAGGTGCAATGGTCATACAGAGCTATGACAAACAATATCTCTACAGCGAAGAGGATCAGGCGCTTTTTGAATTAATTGCGAGCCATATCTCCAACGCTTTAGAGGTCTTTCAAAGTGTCGATAGATTGGAACGTGCGGTGCAAGAACGTACCACTTTGTTAGCCCACGAAATCGCTGAACGACGCCGCTCAGAAAAGATTCAAAGTGCCTTGTATGCCATAGCCGAATTATCGTTTTCCGGTGAGGAAGGCAATCATCTATATAGAAAACTGCACCTGATTGTTGAGAACCTGATGATCGCCAAAAATTTTGTGGTGGCGATCTACCATTCTGATAATGAAGAGATCAGTATCCAATACTTTGTAGATGAAAAAGATCCTGTCCCTAGCCATACCCATTTTCCACTCGGCGTAGGTATGACGTCTTTTGTCATCCGAACAGGAAAAGCTCAGTTAATTGATAAGCTACGTTTACAACAACTTATTGAAGACGGTGAGATTCGTCAGGTCTTAGGTGGCAGCGATATCGAAAGTTGGATAGGCGTACCTATTTTGATTAAGAATAGAATTTACGGTGTCATTATTGTACAAAGCTATGATTTGCATAATATTTACGGCCATGCGGATCTCGAGCTTTTAAGCTTCGTTGCTAGCCATATTGCCGTGACGATCGCGCGTAAGAACGCAGACCGAGAGTTGCGTCTAGCCAAAGTCAATTTAGAGAACCAAAACAATGCACTTAATGACGCTCTCTTAGCTTTGCAGGAAGCGCAAACCGAATTAGTGAGACAAGAAAAACTCGCCTCACTAGGTAGTTTAGTCGCAGGCGTCGCTCATGAGATCAACACACCACTGGGCATCTGTGTCACGGCGTCCAGCCACCTGATTGAAGAAGTTCGGCTCACACGCAAAGATATCGATGCTGGACAATTTACGGAGTCGCAACGTGATCAGTTTTTAGAAACCATAGACCAAAGCTTACGTATTCTGAGTACGAATACCAAACGAGCCGCCGCGCTGGTACGAAGTTTTAAACAAGTCGCAGTTGATCAAACTTCGAATGACAAACGCAAATTTCAACTGGCGACCTACCTGAATGAAATATTGGTATCGCTACAACCGAAATTAAAAGGGAGAAATATAGAGATCAGCATCGATTGCCCTGAAGGTTTAATTATTGATAGCTACCCTGGTGCCTTCTCTCAAATCTTAACCAATTTCGTCATGAATTCTCTGACCCATGGTTTTGAAAATATGAACCAAGGGAAGATACAAATGCGTCTTGAAGTTGAAGACAACGATCTCAAATTTCATTACGAAGATAATGGACATGGTCTGGACAAAGAAGCTTTGAGTAAACTATTTGACCCTTTTTACACGACCAAACGCGGCCAAGGAGGGAGCGGGCTTGGTACCCACATCGTGTACAACTTGGTCACCAGTTTATTAGGCGGAAGCATTAAAGCACAATCAACACCAGGTCAAGGATTGGCTTATCAGTTGCGCTTTCCATTGCATGCAAAGCCAGCCACAAAATTGGCTTAAGCAACAAGAATTAGACTAAAACAAAATACGCAATTTAGTCCGGATAACGATGATTAATATCTACCGCTTTATCGACATTTTGTACCAATAGCTCGACAAACTGCGGATCAAGGTGACTACCACTCACGCTCTTTAAATGAGCGATCACCTGTTCTACTGGCCAAGCTAACTTATAGACGCGCGCATGCATCAGAGCGTCAAATACATCGGCTACCGCGACGATGCGAGCATAGATATGAATTTCGTTACCGACTAAGCCTTGCGGGTAGCCAGATCCATCAAATTTTTCATGATGCTGATGTGCAATGATAGAGGCCGCGCGCAAGATAGGTCTATGCGAGCCATCCAAAATCGACATACCGACTTCTGGATGCATCTTCATAATATCCCACTCGCCTTCATTCAATTTGCCAGGTTTAAGCAAAACCGCATCGGGCGTCGCAATTTTCCCTATGTCGTGCATAGGTGCTGCTTGCTTTAATATCGCGGCCTCATCTGAATCCATACCCGACGCAATTGCTATCAAATAGCAAACCTCGGCCATACGTCGCACATGATTTCCGGCTTCTGAAGAGCGCGATTCTACGACATCGCCGAGCCGCATAATCAATTCGCCCTGGGTGTCGCTAATTTCTTGATTGAGTAAAATATTATCGAATGCAATCGCCACACCGGAAGAAAAAACCTCTAACAATTTGGCATCAATTTCGCTCACACTTTCTACGCCTTTTAACACCAGCAGTGAGGCTTTGCCACTCTCGTTGGGAAAATAGCCAACATAAGTATCACCGAATAGATGTGAAATACGATTTATCGTCACTTGCTGCAGATGCGCAAGTAACTCTTGATTAAACAATTGATGATCATCGTCAAAATTGCCAATTTTGGCCAGCACTTCATAGGAATTTTCACCCGAAACACCGCTCGCCCCACGAAGGCGCAGCAACATACTTTTTTCTAAGCGTAACAAAGCGACTACTTGCTGTAAAAGTCCATTAGCAAAATCATGCATATTTCGCTGCTGATAAATATGCGCGGAGGCTTCAATGACGCGTTCTAAACCTTCGCGGTAGGTCACTTGAAAACGCCGCGCTTCTTCTACGGTATAGATGTCGCGATAGGCCCGTAAGGCTGCAAAAGTAGTTGTGAATAATTTGGTACGGTCGAGTTCAGTTTTTTCTTTGTAATCATTAATATCATAATCAACGATGACACTTTCTTCGGGCGCCTGTCCAGGTTGACCGGTTCTTAAGACGATACGAGTGAATTGATTTTTTAAATCCTGGCGCATCCAGCGTGCGACTTCTAAACCGCTATTTTCGGCCTCCATCACCACATCAAGAAACACTAGCGCGATATCAGGTTCACGGCTCAGGATTTCTTTCGCCTCAGGCCCACTATACGCATCAAAAAATTGCAGGCGGCGACCGTCTAATTCAAAGCGGTGCAAAGTCAGCTTAGTCACATCATGGATGTCAGGTTCATCATCGACCAATAGAATTTTCCATGGCGCGAGTTTTGACGATGCTGGCGAAGTATTCGACATAGACCGCATTTCCCTAAAAAATGAAACAGAAAATATGACACCAATGCGAAGCTGGGTAAAAATTAGTATGCCGCAAATCTATACTAAAAATATCTGAATTCTCTAGCTTCATAGTACACCGAAGCAACACGAACACGCCAATAAATTGCATCAAGCAAGATGTGTTTTCATCATTTAATAATCTAAATAAAGACAGTTTGAGATAGTTCAACAATAAGTCTTCATTATTTAATATCAATCTTACTTATACGGGTCTAAAAACCCGTAACAAAGCTGAAAATAGAATCATTAGTTCAACACAGTCATTTCACATCATGGTATAAAGAGTTTTATTGCAATGCACCATCCACATTATGAAAAACGACGCGCCTAATTCCGCTGAAAAAACTTCGATACAAGTCATTGAGCGCATGGTCTCATTATTAGATGCGCTGTCTCGCTATCACGATCCGGTAAGCCTAAAAGAGTTAGCTAGTGTGACCGGCCTGCATCCCTCGACTGCACACCGCATCTTGAATGATTTATGTATTACCCGCTTTGTAGATCGTGCCGACACTGGCACCTATCGACTCGGCATGCGCTTACTGGAGCTAGGCAATATCGTCAAAAGTCGCCTCGATGTACGTGAAGCGGCTTTGGAATTTATGCGTAATCTACATCGCATCACCAATCAAACCATTAATTTATCAGTGCGTCAGGGCGATGAAATTGTTTATATTGATCGCGCATTTTCAGAGCGTTCTGGGATGCAAGTCGTGCGTGCGATTGGCGGCCGTGCGCCCTTGCATTTAACGTCTACTGGCAAAATTTTCTTATCTATTGATGAGCCCAAAGCCTTACGCGCTTACATCACGCGCACTGGTCTAGCGGGACACAACAAAAATTCAATTACTGATGTCGCCAAACTAGAACGTGAGTTAGCGGGGGTTCGCAGCAATGGCTATGCACGCGACAATGAAGAATTAGAACTGGGTGTACGTTGTATGGCGGCTGGCATACACGATGACAGTGGCAAAATGATAGCGGGGCTGTCGATCTCCGCCCCCGCAGATCGACTGCAAGAAGCCTGGCTCGGCGATTTGATCAGTACCGCTGAACAAATTTCAGCGGCACTTGGCTATGTGCCTAAAACGGCAAAGTAAAAAAACGTAAATTGAAAACTTAAGTTCAAAACTCACGTCCAAAACTTAAGTGGAAAACTTCAATCGAAGACCCGATCAAGGCCAACTTACTGCGCTGATTGCGTTAATTTGGCACCAAAGCGCTCAACCCGTGGCAAATAATAATTGTCGTAATCGAGAGAAAACATCAAACGATTAACGCGTCCAGTGATCAATTCACGTTTGACCAAACCATAAAAGCGGGAATCATTACTATTATCACGGTTATCACCTAACATCATGTAATGCCCCACAGGCACAGTCACAGGATCAAAAGTACGCAATGCAGGACGTTCAGGCATGACTAAAATATTGTGTTGCAAGCTACCGAGTTTTTCACTGTACATCAACTGCTGATTTGGGTATTCACGCTTTGGCGTAAGATGTGCTGGATCCGGTTCTATAATTTCTGCGTAATCCGCCAATTGTCCGTTAATAATCAATTTTTGATCACGCATTTCGATTACATCGCCGGGCAGGCCGACCACACGCTTAATCAAACGCACGCCGTCTGCAGGTGAACTGAAAGTCACAATATCGCCGCGCTGGGGCTCACCAACTTGCTTCAATATCACATCGGTAAAGGGAAGCTTAATGTCATAAGCAATACGATTTGCGATCACTCTATCGCCTTCTAACAAATGCGGATACATAGAACTTGACGGTACCACGTACCAGTCCGCTAAGGCACTACGCATCAAGATCATGCCGGCGACAAAGAGCAAAAAAGTCTTATTATCAGCAATTAATTTGCGTATATTAAAGTTCATGGTAAATCTCCGAGAATAAACAGCACTTCGATAAGACACACAAAAGCCCCGAAAGTTCGGGGCTTTTGTTTATTTCATACTACTAGTTTCAAACTAGCTTCAAACTTGCTTCAAACCAGCTTCGATGTCGCTCAGCTTACTTAGCGTGCATCAATGCAACGGTTGTATCCAACATGCGGTTAGAGAAACCCCACTCGTTGTCGTACCAGCTAGATACTTTCACCAAACGGCCATTTACTTTCGTCAATGTTTCGTCATAAGTAGAAGATGCTGGGTTGTGGTTGAAATCAACAGAGACCAATGGCGCTGTGTTGTAATCCAAAATACCTTTCAAAGCACCTTCAGATGCGTCTTTCAATACTTTGTTGATTTCTTCAACAGTCGTATCGCGCTTCGCGATGAAAGTCAGATCAACCACAGAAACATTGATGGTTGGAACACGCATTGCGTAACCATCCAATTTACCGTTCAACTCTGGCAATACCAAACCAACTGCAGCAGCTGCGCCCGTTTTCGTCGGAATCATGCTCATCGTTGCAGAACGTGCACGGCGCAAATCTTCGTGCATGACGTCTGTCAATACTTGATCATTCGTGTAAGCATGGATCGTTGTCATCAAACCGCTTTCGATACCGATTGCGTCGTTCAATGGCTTTGCCAAAGGTGCTAAGCAGTTTGTTGTGCAAGATGCGTTAGAGATAACAGTATCAGTTGCTTTCAATACGCCGTGGTTCACGCCGTAAACAATCGTTGCGTCGACGTCTTTACCACCTGGTGCAGAGATGATGACTTTCTTAGCGCCGCCAGCGATGTGTGCGGATGCTTTTTCTTTGGTCGTGAAGAAGCCTGTGCATTCCAACACCACGTCCACGCCCAATTCACCCCAAGGAATATTCGCTGGATTACGTTCCGCGAATACTTTGATCTTGTCGCCATTGACGATCATCGTGTCGCCTTCGACTGTGACTGTGCCTGGGAACTTACCGTGGGCTGTATCGTAACGTGTCAAATGCGCGTTAGATTCTGCGTTACCCAAATCGTTGATTGCAACGATTTGAATTTCATTTTTAAACTTACCACCTTCATAATG
>CAUPNA010000016.1:0-41565 GCA_963512475.1 uncultured Undibacterium sp. | reverse complement strand
TTCTCCCCGACCAAAGCTTCAAACGCTGCGCTTCGGAGAAAGAGACGATCAAATCGCTGGCACCAGCGTCAGTTAAGATTTGACTCATGCGGGCAATTTCGTCTGCCACTTCTTCGACATTACCATCGGACTCACACAGCAGAATAGCCGCCGCATTCATGTCATAGCCCGCGCTCACAAAGGGTTCAACCATACGCACCGAGGTTTGATCCATCATCTCTAATCCCGCGGGAATAATGCCGCGCGCAATAATCTGCGCCACAGCCTCACCAGCTTGTTCAACATTATTGAACGAGGCCATGATCACTTGGGCGGTATGGGGCTTAGGGATGAGTTTGACGGTAATCTCGGTAACGATACCGAGCATGCCTTCGGAACCGATAAATACAGACAACAGATCTAAACCCGGCGCATCTAAAGCCTCACTGCCTAATTCCAATACATCACCATCGATCGTCACCACACGAGCGCGCAGAACATTATGCACAGTCAAACCATATTTCAGACAATGCACGCCGCCTGCATTTTCGGCCAGATTGCCGCCTATCGTGCATGCCAGTTGGGAAGAAGGATCAGGGGCATAATACAAACCAAAGTTAGCTGCCGCGTCCGAGATCGCCAGATTACGCACACCGGGTTGCACCACCGCAGTTCTGGCATAGGCGTCGACTTGCAAAATTTTATTTAGCTTCGCGGTCGATAAAACCAAACCAAATTCGACTGGCATTGCGCCGCCGGACAAGCCGGTGCCAGCACCACGCGGTACGATAGGGATCTTAAACTCGCGGCAAATCGACATGACCGCTAAGATTTGCGTTTCATTTTCGGGTAAGACCACGACGAAAGGCAATTGCCTGTAAGTAGTTAAAGCGTCGCACTCATAAGGTCGAGTATCTTCGGGTTCGGCCAAGATACTTTGTGTTGGCAATACCTTGCATAATGCCTTCAAGAGTTCTGGGCCAAGTGCCGATTGTCGCGCTACAGTTTCCATTTTTCTCGCTCATTGCCATGCTCTTAGTATTGAGTGTAGCCTGTGCCAGAGCGCTTGTGCGCGGGAAACAAATTTTCCATAAAAAAAAGACGCCGCAGCGTCTTTTTTTGTCCAAGCATTTTATCCTGTACTACTTATTCCTAGCTCACTAAGCTTAAGCCCATAAGGCTTAGGCATTAGGTATTAAGCAGAGAAAGAAGAACCGCAACCACAGGTTGATTGTGCATTCGGATTTTTAATCACGAATTGTGCACCTTCTAAATCATCTTTATAGTCAATTTCTGCGCCTACCAAGTATTGATAGCTCATTGCGTCCACTAAAAGTTGAACGCCATTTTTATGCATAATGGTGTCGTCTTCATTCGTGATTTCATCAAAAGTGAAACCATATTGAAAACCTGAACAACCGCCGCCTTGTACAAAGACGCGCAATTTCAAATCTGGATTGCCTTCTTCTTCGATCAATTGTGCAACTTTCTCAGCAGCACTGTCGGTGAAGACGATAGGGGATGGCATATCAGTAACGGCGTTCATAGTAAGCTCCTACAAAAAATTCAGATCAGATCTCTATTATAGACCTTTCTTCAGTTTAAGGTTTGCGCTAGTTCGAAGCGGCTAACTTTAACACTGGCTCAACTGCCTGATCATGCCCTAACTTACCTGAAACTAAGGCACCATTCATCATTTCCAAGGCTTTATATTGCACATCGCCTGAAATACGCGCCTTACTTTGCAACTCAATCAACTCAGTAGAAATCACAGGGCCATTGATGACACCGTTGACAACAATGTGACCAGCACGCACTTCGCCGTCAATGACTGCCTGCTCAGAGATCACCAAAATACTGGATGCGCCAGCTTCTGCAATCACATTGCCTTTGACATGCCCATCTATCCTTAAGCCACCTTTGAAATGCACATCACCATGAATATTGGTGGTTGCGCCTATCAGACTATCTATCGTACTTTTATTCTTGCGATTAAACATGCAAACTCCTCATTGTTTTTAATGTTTCGACAATCAACAGTACTTCAGCATAGTCCATCAGGGGAACTGGCTCATCACGAGACTACAAGCTAAGCGCTTGTTTCGCACGCAACTCACCTTTTTCTAGCACTGTCATTTGCGCAGATTTTACAATCGCGCCTTCCGGTAAAATAATTTGCCCTTCCAGCCTTTGATAATGCTTAAAGGACAATTTCAACTTCGCTGCTTCACCCGATTTAGGATCGGGATATTCCATCATAACAGGTTTACCCGCTTGAACTAGTGTCAAGCTGATATGCATTTCACCAGAAAAATCACGCACTGTTTTGCCGCCTTGCATGACCAAAGCGCGGTAACGTAACTGATTAGGTGCTGCCAATTCAATTTTAGTTTTTTGCAAGGTGATACCCTGCGGGCGATTCGCCGACGGCATCAAACTTTCAAAAAAAGCCAGATCGTCTTTGATCCTATTATTTTCGGCAGTTAAAGTATTGATTTGGTCGGTAAGCTGTTTCTGTACCGACTTCTCTATATTCTGCTGGCTATCTATGGTCGCTGCCGTCGCTTGCAACTTATCGCGCTCTTCCGTTAGGCTCTCGACTTTTTCTTGCAAAGCAGTCATTTGCTCAGGCGAAAACTTTGGGCCAAACGCAAAACTGCGCCCCATATCGTAAGTCCACATCGCAATTGCACCACCGACACCAATCACCACTGCAAACAAGGCAAATTTAATCGGCCAAGGCAAATGCTGGTTGATGGTCATCTTCGACGCGGAAATGCGTCGGCGAAAAAATTTAGAAATTGGCATGGTCGCTGCGAGTCTACGCTTACGGGTTCACTGGCACATGCTGCAGACCAGTTGACTCGTCAAGTCCGAACATAATGTTCATGCACTGCACCGCTTGGCCAGAAGCGCCCTTAACCAGATTATCCTGCACCACCAAGATCACCACATGTTTCCCATTTCCTGGGCGATGCAAAGCGATCCGTAGCATATTTGAAGCGCGAGTGGAACGCGTCTCCGGATGAGAGCCAAAAGGCATGACATCGACAAAAGTCTCATCCTTATACGCGCCCTCAAACAGGGCTTGCAGCGCTTCGTTGCTAATCTCTTGTGTCAGCTGTGCGTACAAAGTGGAGTGCATACCACGTATCATCGGCACCAAATGCGGCGTAAATAGAAGTTCGACTTTGTCTTTAGTCAGGCGCTGTAATTGCTCGATGGTCTCAGGTGTGTGACGATGGCCTGCTACACCATAAGCCTTAAAACTATCGCTAGATTCAGAAAACAAAATCCCTATTTCAGCTTTACGTCCTGCACCAGAGACACCAGATTTGCAATCAGCAATCAAATTACCCGCATCGATCACACCAGCCTTCAACAGGGGGGCGAAGCCAAGTTGCATCGTCGTTGGATAACATCCAGGATTGCCGATCAAACGTGCGTTCTTAATTTTGTCACGGTTCAACTCTGGCAAGCCATACACAGCTTCTCCGAGCAAATCTTTGCAGCTATGCTCCATGCCATACCATTTTTCAAACTGTGCCACATCTTGCATACGGAAATCAGCTGCCAGATCGATCACCTTGACGCCGTTGGCTAAAAGTTCTGGAGCCTGCGCCATTGCTACACCGTGCGGTGTCGCGAAGAAGACCACATCACATTCATTCAGATTAGCTTTATCAGGCGAGGAGAACGCCAAATCAACACGACCGCGCAGGGAAGGATACATCTGGGCCACAGGCACACCATCTTCTTTACGTGAAGTAATGGCCGTCAACTTCGCTTGCGGATGAGTGGCGAGAATTCTCAATAACTCCACACCCGTATAACCTGTGCCACCTACGATACCGATCTTGATCATTTTTACTGTCCTAAACTAAAGCTGATGCCATTAAGTAATTACGCGTGCATTCTAGCAGTGGAATCCTAATTTCCCAATAGACAATTGTTTCCGATTGAAACCTCTAAAAGCATTTAAAGCTTTTTGCCGCAGAGGCGCAGGGGTTTTGATGCGAGTGTCATATTTCATTATCTGTCATTCCCGCGTAGGCGTGATTCTAGTGGCGTAAAAGCCTAAAGACACTGGATCCCTGACTACGCAGGAATGACATCTCGACTTTTTGAGCATAACTGAACGGCACTAGCACTATCAGGACAAATTCAGGGCGAAAAAAAACCGCCAAAATTTGGCGGTTTTTTGTTCCAGCAAAAATCTGCAAAAAGCAAATTAACGCTTGGAGAATTGCTTTGCGCGACGTGCTTTGCGCAAACCAACTTTTTTACGTTCAACTTCACGAGCATCACGAGTAACGAAGCCAGCTTTGGACAATTCAGATTTCAAAGTTGCATCGTAGTCGATCAAAGCACGTGTGATACCGTGACGAACCGCGCCGTATTGGCCAGATTCACCACCACCGTGTACATTGATCATGATGTCGAATGTTTCGAGGTGATTAGTCAACTCGAGTGGTTGACGGATAACCATCAAGCCAGTTTTACGAGAGAAATATTCGTCAGCTGGTTTGCCGTTGACAACAATCTTGCCGCTACCTGTTTTCAGGAATACGCGAGCAACTGCGCTCTTGCGACGGCCAGTTCCGTAGTTGTAATTACCGATCATGGCTATTCCTTAGATGTCGAGTACTTGTGGTTGCTGAGCTGCATGCGGATGCGTTGCATCTGCGTACACTTTCAACTTCTTGATCATTGCGTAACCGAGTGGGCCTTTAGGCAACATGCCTTTAACAGCCTTCTCTAACGCACGGCCTGGGAAGCGAGCTTGCATTTTTTGGAAGTTCGTTTCGTAGATACCACCTGGGTATCCAGTATGACGATAGTAAATCTTGTTCAGAGCTTTAGTACCAGTCACGCGCAGTTTAGCTGCATTAACTACGACGATGAAATCGCCCGTGTCGACGTGTGGAGTAAATTCTGGTTTATGCTTGCCGCGTAAACGGAGTGCCACTTCGCTGGCAACACGTCCGAGAACTTTGTCTGTCGCGTCAATCACGAACCAGTCGCGCTGAACCTCATGGCCCTTAGCGGAAAAGGTTTTCATGTTGAATCCTAAATAAAAAAATATTAAAAACACCCTGATTTCGGTGGTTCTGCCATTACTACTTAGCAGACGCTCCCTTGTTAAATTCTCCCCTGGGCGAACAGAGAGTCGGAAATTATAGTATTTTCAAAGACTTAGTGCAAGCACTGTTTAAGTTTTAGGCAGTTTCTGGACTGACTTCGTCGTACTTGATATGTACTTGCTATGTAATTGCTATCCGTTCGGGCAAAAAAAACCCGAAGTCTCGCTTCGGGAATAAGTCACTCGAAGTGACGGAGGAGATGCGGGTAAAACAAGAAAAAAGAAATTCACATGAAATGCAGGCTTTCATACTAGGTCAAGAAATCATGTTGCGCCAGAAAAACTTAATGCTATTAAAAAAGTAGAAAAAGTTTTTCATAATTATGTCAAAAAAATACCCTCACATGCGCATGTAAATCAAAGAAACAAAGCCAAAATGATGCTGCTGTCCGCACCAGCAATGAGAAGTAAATTGAAAATGGCAATCTGTTTCACACAAGTCCTAAACAAGAGAAACGGTCGCTCAGTTACAATATCCGACTCATCTAACCTCAATTGCAATTATCAAGGCAGGAGTAACAATGGAAGTGAATGTACGTTGGACCGGCGTATCCGGCATGAGTTTTTTGGCTGAAACTGGCTCTGGCCATGCCGTCTTGATGGATGGCGCACCGGAAGGTGGTGGGCATAACTTAGCACCGCGCCCTATGGAAATGGTCTTACTGGGCACAGGTGGTTGTTCCGCATACGACGTCGTCCTGATTTTGCGCAAAGGCAAACAAGACGTGCGTGGTTGCGAGGTCAAATTGTCGGCTGAACGTGCCGACACAGAACCAAAAGTGTTCACCAAAATTCATTTCCACTTCCTGGTCACTGGCCGCAATCTAAAAGCCAATCTGGTCGAACGTGCGATCGCCTTGTCCCATGAAAAATATTGCTCAGCGTCGATTATGTTAGGCAAAACAGCCGAAATGACGCATAGCTATGAGATCATAGACGATCTGAGTACACCTTCAGAGCACGAACGCAACACGAAAGTGGACTAAGCGAAAAAGAAGCACAAAAAGAAAATGCCGGAAATAATCCGGCATTTTTTACGTTTGAAGCTAGCCTACAATTCGACTGAATGCTCAACTGAATGTTCAACTGAATGCTCAACAGAATTTCAGCCAAAGTTCAGCCAAATTTCAGCTAAATAAGTTCAAGCACTTTGCTCGCGACTAAATACTTCTTTATAACTGAAGTAGAACGTGCAATACATCACCAAAGAGACGCTCAGCATCAACGGCAAAATCAACACACCTAATAAGCCACCACTCAACGCCATCAAGAACGCGACCAAACTGAGAAGTCCGCACCAGGCCAACACATACACCAGAAAGGCTTTACGAGCACGCCATACTGCAAAGAAGCTATAAAAAATCGCCTTCGCCGCCCCCATTCCGTGCCACATAACCAAAGGCCCGCCATACCAAAAGCCCATCGCTGCCGGTGTATACACCGCAAAAAATATCAACATGCCCAAGCCTATATTCGACTTCACTAAGGCTTTAGGATCTGCCTTAGAAGGATCAGAAATATAGTTCCAAAGTGCGCCATCGTCGAAGGGAATTGAGCAAGCCAAGGCAGCCAGTAAGGCCAATGTATATAAAGCGCCCAACAACAGCAATGTCCGTAGAGCGGGCGACCGGAAGCCGACGAACAAAGAACCCGTCGTAACCGGTTTACCCTCGTCGATATCGCGGCACGCGTGCATGATGCCAATACCTAGCGTCGGCCCAAAAATAAAGGGAATAATCGCACCAATAAACGGCACCAGACTTAAACCTAAATTCACAAAGATCAAACCAAAGAACATGAATAAAAGCTCAAATGGTTTCTTTTTGAAGGTCGCAAAACCTTGTTGTATCCAATGCCAGCCAGCAATTGCCTGAGGAGTGTTCATACTAATTATTTGGAAACAATAGGTAAAGCCGGCGTAGGCTGGCTGACACGCAAACGCAAAATACGCTCAAAGTGTCCGGGATCATGTGGCGTCAACATTTCGGCATCACGCGGTTTATAAAAATCATATACTCGTGACAACCAAAAACGGAACGCTGCAGCACGTAGCATTGCTTGCCAAGCATCGCCCTCGGCAGCAGTAAATGGGCGTACTGCATGATAAGCATCAAGCATGGCATTCACACGCGCCAAATCGAGTTCACCGCTCTCAACGTCGATGCACCAGTCATTGATCGTGACAGCGACATCAAACAACCAAGTATCGCAACCCGCAAAATAAAAATCAAAAAACCCGGTCAAACGTTCGCCATCAAACATCACATTATTGCGGAATAAATCGGCATGTACGGGTCCGCTTTGCAGCGCTTGATACGTCGCAGTCTGTGCAAACGCAGTTTGAAATGCGATTTCGTCTTGCATCAAGCTACGGTTAGCCTCAGACAAAAAATTCAACACGGTCGGCACGGTCATTTGCCACCAATCCAGTCCACGAAGATTTGGCTGTATGATAGAAAAATCCTGACCAGCCAAATGCATGCGCGCCAGCATGGTACCGACTTCCGCACAATGGGCAGGCAAAGGCGCCATTTGCGAACTGCCTTCCAATTTACTTACAATCGCTGCGGGCTTACCATGCAAAGCAACGCACAATTCACCGTCCTGATTCGCGATCGGTGCTGGTACCAGCACACCGCGATCTGCCAGATGTCGCATCAACTTTAAGTAAAACGGCAATTGATCAAAATTCAGATTTTCAAAAATGGTGAGCACATACTCACCTTTCTCGGTATCAATAAAGAAATTACTATTTTCTATGCCTGATGCAATACCGCGAATTGCTAATGCTTTTCCTAGAGGGAATTGCGTCATCCAAGGTGCCAGGTCTTGCAGCGTTACCGATGTAAATACAGCCATGTCTATTTTTGCGTAAAGAGGGTTATTTTTTAACTGGTGGAGTCGCTTTGGCGTCCATGCTAGCTGCACTTGCCGCGGTGGCCGCTGCACTTGCAGCTACACTTGCTGGCGTAGATTTCGTAGAGCCAATTTTTGAAGTTGAATTCGGACCAACTGGCAGTACCGGCAGAGACTCAACTTCTTTACTCTGCTTATTACCGCCAAATTCCAACACCTTCCACTGTGCCGCACGATTCGCATCCCCCTCAGGTGTACCTTTTGGCGCGTCATTAGGCTTCACGGTGTAGCTGCTTTTTCCAGTACGAACCTGCACTTCAGTTACTTTGCCGTTATCTTTGCGCTCAACCGTTTTCAGCTTATTGCTCTCTTGCTTAATCAGCTTCACATCAGAATCTGGCCCCTCTTCCAGTTTTTCTAATTTTGGCGGAGGAGGTGCCGTTTTTTCCTGCGCAGCGACCAAGGTCGATGCTGAGATGGCAAAACCAGCGGCGACGACACTAGCGATTAACTTCAATGAGCTTTTCATGATTTCCACTTTAGATGCAAATAGAGACAACAGAATTAACTAGCCGAAAAAAACGATACTGATTGTACCGCTTAAGAAAAACAGCAGCATCCCCTACATTGTAACAAAGCATACACACAAGACGTTGATCTGCATGAAACTAAATAGCAACTGATAAGGAGGGCCAAGACTTAGTCTTGGCTAGAAGTGACTGAAACAAGTCTACAAGGGTCAAGAACACATTTAACATGCAAGTTTCACAAAACATTCTTTATTTGCAATATCATGGGCACTTCTTGGAGTTGCCTTGTCTTATCATTCTCATTCGCCACCTATTTGCATGAAATCAAAATCCCTCTCAAAACCTCTATTTTTGCTCGCCCTTATTGCCCTTATTGCGCTGATTGCCGGTGCCACTGTCTACACGATCAAATTCAGCGGTCAACAGCCAAGCAAAAATAATAGCTCGAACAGCACTACAAATTCGCCCCAGCAGGCAGATTTAGGCGCGACTCAAACACTGCGAAGCGAATTAAGCAGCTTACTTGGCAACTATCGCAAAATTATCGTGCTATTCGCGGACGAAAAAAAACTCAAAGAAAAAGAGCGCAATGAAGCTAATCGCGTAGGCCAAGCCTTGTTTCATGAAAATCTCACGCGCTTAAACAATATCGATCTAATACTTAAAAAAATCGCAGAGAGTAAAGTCGAGGCGCGCTTACAAAGCTTCGACGATATTCTGACTTATATAGAATCGAATCCCGACCTCTACGATGCAGACCGCTTAGCGTTTCGTGAAGTCCTACTACGACTACAGAAAACCATCGCCAGCGAACAAACTTTGCCAGCGATCAAATTACACAAACGTGTCAGCGAAGACATCGCGGCTTTGAACGATATCGAAAAAGAATACGACAAAGAGTTGAAAGAAGTCTTTGCTCGCTTTGAAACCCGAGCGATTGAACTTAAACGTGAACGCTGGGATGACTATCTTGCCAAGCTGAGCAAACTATATAACCGGGAACAAATCCTAAAAGACTATGGCGTCATCTTGCCGTATCCAGAAAAACTCGACAAAGACGAAAAAGAAATCTTCGGTTACGAGCTGCCTACAAAAACCATCGTATTGACATTTGATGACGGGCCACACGCCAGTTATACAGAAGAAATCGCCGCCATCCTCAAGCAATACAACGTGCCAGGTGTCTTCTTTCAAGTAGGACAAAATGTCGGCAAGGTCGACGCGACAGGCAAACAAAGCTTGAACAAAAATGCAGATACCAGCAAAAAATTAATGGATGCCGGTCATGTCCTGGCCAACCATAGTTTTAGCCACGTTTTACTTTCAAAAGAAAGTGGCAATGGCTTGCATGCCGAAATAGAGCGCACCGATCAGTTACTCAAAACCATCAACGCCAAGCGCTCTCCCCTGTTCCGTTTCCCCTACGGTGCGAAGAACAAAGAAGGCATGCAGATACTCCAAACCTTGGGTTTACGTTCTGTGATGTGGAATATTGATTCACTAGATTGGGCAGACCCGGTACCAAGCTCTATTGTGAATCGCGTGATGAGTAACTTAGAAAAAGAAAAACGCGGCATCGTCTTATTCCATGATATTCACGAACGTACCGTCAAAGCCTTGCCCATGATTTTGGATAAACTCATTGCGGAAGGTTATCGCTTCGCGACTTGGGATGGCAGCGAATTTAGCGTCAGTCAAAAAGCCAACGCACAAGCAGAAAAAACTAGCGTCACCAGCGATTATCAAAACTCCTGGGCGATTGTGATTGGCATTAATGATTATGTGAGATGGCCTAAGCTGCAATATGCGGTGCAAGATGCGAAAGCAATACGAGAAAGTCTGGTCAATCGGCTCGGTTTTAGCAACGACAAAGTCCTCACACTGAGTAACGGCGAAGCGACGCGCAACAATATACTGGCGCTGTTTCATGACAAACTAGGTCACGCGCAACTCAAGAAAGATGACCGTGTGTTTATCTTCTTTGCTGGTCACGGCGCAACTCGCAAACTCAGCTCGGGACGTAATCTCGGCTACATCATTCCGGTTGATTCAGATCCAGAACAGCTATCGGTCGATGCGATTCCCATGACCGATTTGCAAAATATTGCCGAGAACCTGAATGCCAAACATGTGTTCTTTGTGATGGATGCCTGCTACAGCGGACTGGGTCTCACGCGTGGTGGTGGCACCTCAGCCTTCCTAAGAGAAAATGCGAAACGCATAGGTCGACAGATGCTGACCGCTGGTGGTGCAGACCAATTAGTCGCGGACGGCGGACCTAATGGTCATTCGGTTTTCACTTGGACTTTGTTACAGGCATTAAATGGCAAAGCCGATCTGAATGGCGATAATCTGATCACCGCCACTGAACTCGCGGCCTACATCGCACCCGCTGTGTCCAGCGTGTCACAACAAACCCCCGCCTTCGGCAGTTTGCCCGGTTCTGAAGGCGGTGAATTTATTTTTGAATTGAAGAAAGAAGGTGAAGGCGAATTCTTAAGCGCCAACACCAATCAATTGTCTAGCGAAGCGATTGCACTGAATAATAAAATCACTGAAGCGACAGCTAAAACAGGAAGCAAGGAACCCATCATTATTAAAAACCTGATCGGTGGCGAACAGAAAATCGCCGCACCGAAATTGGTAGAAGGTTCCTCCAAACAAATGGCACAAAGAGCGAATGATCTTGGTCTATTACACTATCGAGAAAAACGTTACGCTAACGCTGAAGCCGCCTTCACCGAAGCACTCAAACACAGACCTGAATTTGCCTTAGCCGCCAACAACTTAGGCTTCGTGTATTTGAAGCAGCAAAAATACGCAGAGGCCGCCCGTTGGTTCGAAAACACCATTCAAATTGATCCCTCGCGCGCTATCGCTTATGTCAATCTGGGTGATGCTCAGATGTATTTGAATGAGAAGGAAAAAGCCAAGAAAGCTTTTAGCAGTTACTTGGAATTAGCGCCGAATGGGGCGAATGCGGCTTCTGTGCGCGAGGCATTGAAAAAACTCTGACCGACATAGCCCGAACCTCAAGAGAAGCGGCGAAATCCTTTTCTGCTTCTCTTCCTACTTTTTCTTTCAACGCACTAACGAACTAACCATCGCCGCAAAGCGAAACTCAGAGCATCCACTGCAGCGACCAAAATTAACATCGCTATGATTACAGTAGCCGCGCTCGACATTTGAAAAAGTGAAAGGTGATATTTCATCATTTGCCCTAAGCCACCCGCACCAACCACACCCAAAATCGCCGCAGCGCGTATATTGTTTTCCCAACGATACAAAGTGTATGAGAGCATCTGTGGTAGCGCTTGCGGCAGGCGACTATAGAGAAATGCACCTGTCGCGGAAGCCCCATTAATCCGTAGGCTTGCTTCGATCTCAGGATTGATGTTTTCTAAGCTCTCAGCAAATAGACGACCAAACACGCCCGTCGTATGCGCCGCTAAGGCAATAGTCCCAGCAAACGGTCCCAAACCCGCTGCAATCAACATCATCGATGCCCACACCAATTCGGGAATTGCCCTAGCCACATTCAATAATATTCCCGTCAAAGCTTTTGGCAAACGCCCAAATCGCCCACTTGCGGGCAACGCTAACAACAAACCCAAAAGTGCAGCGATAAAAGTGCCGAGTGCTGACATCGATAAGGTTTCTAGCGCTGCATGCCCTACTTTTTTCAGCATCGTCGCACTCAGATCCGGCGGTGCAAAACCACTTAAAAATTCACTGGCATTGCTTAAGGCATCTTGCGTCAGCAAAGCACGCCACTCCAACTGCAAACTCCAAAAACTTGCTATAACTAGCGCAATAATCGAACCAGCGATGAAGTAACGTGACGCAGTCCACAGCACGGGTGCTGTAGGCATCACGCTGTTTTCTGAGGTCGAGAACGTCTTCATTTGTTCAGACTCTTTCTCGCTAAATAACTGAGCATATCGGCTGCAGCGACCAAAAGAATAAAGACACATAAGATGGTCGACACTTCGGCACCTGCCAGCATTTTCAATGATTCATCCATACGCTGCCCCAATCCGCCTGCGCCAACAAAGCCCATAACAACCGAGCCGCGAATTGCGCATTCCCAACGATAAATCGTGTACGACATTAATTCAGGCAAAGCATTCGGCAAGCCGCCGAACAAGAATGCCGATAAACGACTACTGCCGTTACGCAATAAAGTATCGGTCGCATGTGCATCGCTACTTTCCAAAATCTCTGCGTACACTTTGCCTAGCATACCCGCATAAGTCAGTGCGATTGCGAGCACGCCAGCCGTCGCTCCAAGTCCAACAATACGCACAAACAGTAAAGCCCAGACTAATTCAGGCACACTGCGCAACAAGACCAAAATCCAACGTAGCAATTGACGCAACAGGCGGGAGGAAATTCGCATCTTTGAACGCCCGATACGAGAGATCGATAAGTGTTCAGAAATGATCAAGGCGGCAGGAATCGCCAACACCAAAGCCAAGACCAAACCCGCCGTGGCTATCGCGATCGTCTGCCAGGTGGCTACTAAAACAATTTTTAAAAAATCAGCAGAAAGCTCAGGTGGAAAAAAATTCAGCACAAAGCGCCAGCTCGCTGACAAACTTTGCTGATCGATGAGTATCCACGGTTGAAATTCTGAATACACCAACATCGGCCATAACAATACCATCGCCACGATCGCGCCCCCAACTCGACCTCGCCACGCTGGATCAGCTGGGATAGACAAGTCTATGGATTCAGCTGGCTTTTTCGAAAGCATAAGCAGCGGCATCAAAAACACCTTATATGATCGATCGCCGCCGTATCTTCATCAACCGTAATTTGTTCAACCTGATCAGATCGCCGATTGGACAGTTTCACACTGCTTTCATTTTCATACAAGGTCGCGATCATCGCATCTGTTAAGGGATTGCCATCGCCCGTATCAAACAGGAGCTTTCCATCACGCAAACCGATGATGCGCTGAAATTGCGCGCGTGCCAATTCGACTTGATGCAAACTACAAATCAAGACGGCCTGCGCGTCTCGTGCTTCTTGCTGCAAAACCTGTAAGGTCTGCAGCGCGAGACTTGGATCTAATGCGGATAAGGGTTCATCGACGATCAATAATGTCGCGTCAGATACCAGCAAACGCGCCAAGGCGCAGCGCTGTCGCTCACCGCCAGACAAGCGATCAACGCGTGCATACAATTTATCTTGCAATTGAAAGCGCGACAAAGCATGCCAGGCCAAAGCGGGATCAATCGGTTTAATCAGATTGCGGATGGCTTGCCACAGGCTCCAGGTTGGCAAGCGCCCCGCCAACACCGCTGTCACGACTCGCTGGCGGCTTGGTAACGGCGGTGTCTGTGGTGCCAAAAACAAGTGACGACGCATTCTATGTCGCTCACTATGCGATAACTGCCACATCGCTTTGCCCAAGAATTCGAGTTCACCATCACAAGGCTGTATAGCTGCCGCCATGGTGTGCAATAAAGTCGTTTTGCCAGCCCCAGAGGGACCGATAATCGCAATCTGCTCACCCGCTTTGACGCTCAGTGTGATGGACTTCAAAGCGGGTGCTGTCGTTGTTGCAGCTGCCAAATGACGCACGGAGACATTCTTTAACTGCAGTACCACAGGCGTGTTTTGTGATGATACCGAATCGGGCATTACTTCAACAATCCAGCTTGCTGCGCAGCTGCTTCAATCGCGTCGTAATTGTCTGCCTTAGTCGGGACAAATCGTGCAGTTCTTTGCAAATCTAAGATCTCTTTGTCTTTCGGATTATTGATATCTAAAGTTAAGAAGGCATCAGTGATTTTCTTGCGCAATTCGGCTGGCATATCACTACGCACAGTCCAGTTATAATCAAAATAGCCGGGCGTGGTGTAGAACACACGCACTTGTTTAGGGTCGACTTTGTTTTGACTAACTAATTTTTCCCACACAGAGATATTCAAAGCACCGGCATCAACTTTACCGCCAGCGACGGCCGCCACTGTGGCATCGTGTGCACCTGAGAATGCAATACGTTTCATATCCGTATCTGGATTAACTTTGGCATTTATTAAAAAAGAACGCGGCATTAAGTGACCTGAGGTCGAGGATTCAGAGCCAAAACTAAAGGTCTTCGCTTTTAAGTCTTCCAATTTATTGATAGCCGGATTTGTCGTAATAAAAACTGATTTGAATTTCTCATCTTCCTCGCGCTGCACTAAGGGAATGACCTGATTCTTACTACGAATCTTCGCCTGTACAAAGGTAAAACCACCAAACCAGACCATATCGAGTTTGCCTTTGATGAGGCCTTCAACCGATGCCGCATAATCAGTCACTGGTGTGAACTCCACTTTCATTCCCAGCTTTTTTTCTAAATAATCGCCGAGCGGTTTAAATTTGCGTTGCAATTCAGTCGGTGCTTCGTCAGGGATGGCAGACACGCGCAGCACTTGTTGCGCATTCGCGATGCCACTACTTAAACATAAAGTACAAATAGCAGTAGTGAGCGTAACCAAGGTGGCACGACGAAAAAAAGAGAAGCGCATAGTGTTGTCCAATAACAAAGAAGTGAGCGCGCATTTTACGGGAAAACGGCAAGCAATAAAGATTATTACCGTACTCAATTCGGGGCATAAACAAAAGCCAAAATGCTACAAATACAGCATACGTGCGCGTTCTTCGTCCGACGGCTCAATATCATGCGCCTCGTAAAACGCAAAGATCGCATCCACCACATTGGCAGGCTCATCAATGATCTGCACCAAATTTAAGTCTCTATCTTCGATCAGTCCCACTCCTGCTAACTGAGTTCGGATCCAGTCCAAAAATCCTTGCCAAAAACTGGTCCCGACCAAGATCACTGGAATCCGTTTGGTTTTACCCGTTTGCATCAAGGTCAGTACTTCCATCAATTCATCCAGGGTACCAAAGCCACCGGGAAAAATAACGTAGGCATCAGCGTATTTCACGAAGGACACCTTACGCGCGAAAAAATGACGAAAATTCAAAGAAATATTCTGCCAAGGATTGGTTTTCTGTTCGTGAGGTAATTCGATATTCAAGCCAACCGACGCCGACGTACCATCAAATGCGCCACGGTTTGCCGCCTCCATAATGCCTGGGCCGCCGCCAGAAATGACCGCAAAACCCTCATCTGACAAGCGTCTAGCGACGTCAACACAGTTTTGATAGTAAGGGTTTTCTGGTTTAATTCGGGCTGAACCAAATATAGTCACGGCTGGCCCCAGCGCTGAGAGGCGTTCGGTAGATTCGATAAACTCTGCCATAATCGTGAACATATGCCACGATTCGCGCGCTTTTAAGGTAGTTGCCTTATCCTTATCCGCAATCTGGCGCAATTTTAAGATTCTTTTTCTGCTGTCATTCATTTCCAAGATCCTTATGCAAAAAACTCTGTTATTAGTCGACGGCTCCAGCTATTTATACCGCGCTTTCCACGCCCTCCCCGATTTGCGCAATATGCGCGGCGAACCGACTGGTGCAATTCACGGCATGGTCAATATGATGCGTCGCCTGCGCCAAGATTATCCTGCAGCTTACATGGCTTGTGTATTCGACGCCAAGGGAAAGACCTTCCGCGACGATCTCTATCCAGAATATAAAGCACAGCGCGCCCCAATGCCAGACGATTTACGCTTACAAATAGCACCTATCCATCAGGCCGTTGCGGCGATGGGTTGGCCTATCTTGATGGTCGAAGGCGTCGAAGCCGATGACGTAATCGGTACGCTGGCGGTTGAAGCCACGGCGCGCGGCATGAACACCATCGTCTCTACTGGCGATAAAGATCTGGCGCAATTGGTCAATGCCAACGTGACTTTGATCAACACCATGAATAATGAAAAGTTAGATGAAGCCGGCGTGCTGACCAAGTTTGGTGTACCGCCGAATCGTATCATCGACTATCTAACGCTGATCGGCGATACCGTCGATAACGTACCTGGCGTGAGCAAATGCGGCCCAAAAACTGCCGTCAAATGGCTGACTGAATACGATAGTCTAGATGGCGTGATCGCCAACGCCGACAAGATCAAAGGCGTGGTCGGTGACAATCTGCGTGCCGCTTTAGACTGGCTGCCACAAGGTCGTGTATTGATCACCGTGAAAACCGATTGCGATCTGGCTGATCATCATATTTCCATCGACGAATCACTGAAGGCGAGAGAAGAGAATCGCGAAGAAATGATCGCCTTCTTGCAACACCAAGGCTTCAAGAGTTTATTGCGCGAGTTTGGCGCTGATCCGGTCGCAAGTTCAGCACCAGCCAAGGCAGCACCAGCGCAAGGTGGCTTGTTTGGGGAAGAATCAAGCAATGTTGCTAGTAATACGCCAGCAGCCATCCCAGCCGCACCCGCCGTCACGCACTATGAAATGGTTCTGACCGAAGCGCAACTCGATGCGTGGCTAGAAAAAATCAATCAAGCCGCCCTCACATCGGTCGATACGGAAACCACATCACTGGAACCGATGAACGCGCAAATGGTCGGCATCTCCTTGTGTTGCGAAGCTGGGATCGCTGCTTATATTCCGCTCGCCCACAATTATCCCGGCGCACCAGAACAACTGAATCGTGAATTGGTACTCACCAAAATGAAGTCGTGGTTGGAAGATTCCAGCAAAGCCAAGGTCGGACAAAATCTCAAATACGACACCCATATTTTCGCCAATCACGGCATCCATCTGCGCGGGATTTTGCACGACACCTTACTGCAATCCTATGTGTTTGAATCACACAAATCGCACGACATGGATAGCCTAGCGATGCGTCATTTAGAGCGTAAGACCATCAGCTTTGAAGAAGTCTGCGGTAAAGGCGCTTCACAAATTTGTTTCGACCAAGTCGATCTAGAACGTGCCACTGCTTATGCGGCTGAAGATGCCGACATCACTTTGCAATTGCATCAGGCGATGTGGCCGCAAGTCGAACCGTACGACAAACTGCGCTTCATTTACGACAAAGTGGAATTACCAACGTCTGTCGTTTTACAAAAAATAGAACGTAACGGCGTACTGATTAATCGCGATTTATTAGCGACGCAATCGAACGAAATCGGCACCCGTCTTTTGGAGCTAGAACAAAAAGCTTACGAACTAGCTGAGCAGCCATTCAACCTGAATTCACCAAAGCAATTAGGCGAAATTTTCTTTGGCAAACTCGGTCTACCCGTCGTTAAAAAGACTCCGTCTGGCGCACCATCGACCGATGAAGAAGTTTTACAAAAACTGGCGGAAGATTATCCTCTGCCGAAAGTCCTATTGGAATATCGCGGCCTAGCCAAACTCAAATCGACCTATACCGACAAATTGCCGAAGATGGTCAACAGCACTACCGGTCGCGTACACACCAACTACGCGCAAGCCGTTGCAGTCACAGGTCGCCTAGCATCAAACGATCCTAATCTACAAAACATCCCCGTGCGCACCGCCGAAGGCCGCCGCATCCGCGAAGCCTTTGTCGCAGCACCGGGCAATAGCATCGTCTCTGCCGACTATTCCCAAATCGAATTACGCATCATGGCGCACATCTCTGGCGATGCGAGTTTACTCAAAGCATTTGCCGACGGCGAAGACGTACACCGCGCCACCGCCTCCGAGATTTTTGGCGTCGAATTACCAGAAGTCACCAGCGAACAAAGACGTTACGCCAAAGTGATTAACTTCGGTCTGATCTACGGCATGAGCGCATTCGGCTTAGCGGGCAACTTAGGCATAGAGCGCAGCGCTGCACAAAGCTACATCGACAAATATTTCCAACGCTACCCAGGCGTCGCGCAGTACATGGCCGACACCCGACTCCAAGCCAAAGCTCACGGCTACGTAGAAACGGTCTTCGGCCGCCGCCTCTGGCTACCAGAAATCAACAGCCCCAACGGCCCACGCCGCCAAGGCGCAGAACGCGCAGCGATCAATGCGCCTATGCAGGGCACTGCGGCAGACTTGATTAAACTCGCGATGATTGCGGTGCAGAATTGGTTAGAGACAGACCAGTTGAAATCCAAAATGATTATGCAAGTGCATGATGAATTGGTGTTGGAAGTTGTGCCCGAGGAATTGGAATTGGTGAAGCGTAAGTTGCCTGAATTGATGGCTGGTGTGGCTGAATTGAAGGTGCCTTTGTTGGCTGAGGTGGGCGTGGGGTTGAATTGGGAAGAGGCGCATTGATTCACCACTATAAATCCCATTCTTGAGCGCCGCGCGTTATTGCTTGTCCTCGCAGTACCTGAGTATTGCTGCAAGGATGAGAGACTGCGGCGCTTAGCGCTGCATCCCGATAATGGAATTTCTGGTGGTGAATTATGTCTACACTCTAGTGCAATAAGCCTTGTAGCGTGGGCACGCTTTTTATGTCCACACGGATTGCTTGATTTGTAGATAAACACCTCTCTCCTTACCCACAATTCTTTTCACCTTTTTCAACCGTAACGCGTGGGCACGATGAAGCCGTGCCCAGCCTACGATTCTGCTACCGAATTACGGCTAGATTGGTCGAACATTGATCAGCATCTGCCCCTCCTTATTTACCATCACGCTGGCGCATCTCACGCGCCCTTGCTTCAATCTCTCGTTGCAATACCAAGCCTTGACTAGGCGGTAGCGGAGGTGCAAGCGGTCGTAGCGCTGGCGGCACCCAAGGGTCACGCAGAGGTGTTTGCATCGCTTCGGGTGAAGCTGGGATGTCAAAGACAGTCGCTATGAAGCTTGGTGGTGCGGCTGGTATGTTCATCGTTGGCGTGCTCGTCTGCACTCCTGTTAAAGTGCCTCGATAAAAAGCCTGAAGATCCGCCTTGCTCGCCACACGTGCTGCGTCATCCAGATAGGTCATATGTCCACCGGCATAATTGCGTACCAACATGCGACCGGGTAGGTTCAGGCGCGCCAGATCTTGCTCGGTTTTGTAAAAAGGCGTCGCCAAATCGTGGTAACCGTTCAGTGTTAGTACACGCAATTGCGGGTTCATCTGCATGGCCGCACCGAGGTCTGGAATCGTATCTGGAAGATTCCTGCCCGCATGACGAAAATCCCAGTTTTCGATAGCGGTGCCTGATAACACATAAGTCGACGCATTGCGGTAGCGCAGCGTATCGCGCAGATAGTTGGTGATGGCGCTAGAAAACGAAGCGCTGATGACGGTGCTAGAAGGATCGTCATCACTGGCCAAAGCGCTACCTACGGGCGCTGACACGCGTGCGTCATAGCGTCCAAGCAAGGTGCCAGGTATTAATTGGTTACGGAATTGTCGCGGTAGCATATTGAAGTTACTCAGCCAATGCATGAGCGCCAGCCCAGTGTAGTCGCTGAGTAGTGGAGGCAGCTCAGCGGAGACAGCGCCGCCGGCCATCATTGCATTCACAGCAGGCGTATAACGACGCGAGCTAAAATCGCGCATCTGCGTCATATGGCCACTCAGGTCGTCAATCTGCGGTCGGGCTAAGCGGTAATACTGACCAACAGCAGCATAACTAGGTAAATAGCCACCGCAACTTACAACCGTAGGACCAACGACACCACAATTACTGTTGTAGTCCATCGCAGGCGCCTGTAGCACCAGACCAGTGAGCTTTACACCTGCACTCTCAAGTAGCGCTGCCAACACAGCGGTACGCGGCCCGCCATACGATTCACCAAACAAATATTTGGGTGAAGCCTGACGTGCATTGACGGTGATGTAACGCTGCACAAAATCACGGAACACCGCCGCATCGACATCGACACCCCAGAAACTACGATTGCTAAAAGGGGCAATCGCCTGCGACAGGCCAGTACCGACGGCATCAACAAAAACCAGATCGCTGGTATCTAATAAGCTTTCGGCGTTATCCACTAAGGAGAAGGGACGTGGCAACGAAGTGGACGGCATGAAGGTCGCCAGACGTTTCGGACCAAAAGAGCCCAAATGCAACCAGATGCTAGCGGAACCGGGTCCGCCGTTATAAAAAAAAGTGATGGGTCGCGTGGACGCTGATTGATTATCAGCGGTATAGGCAATATAAAAAAACGAAGCCTGATCTTGACCAGTTCCTGCCGCTTTTGCCGTCAAGTGACCCGCCTTGGCTGTGTAGGGAATGACTGTGCCGTTCAAATTGATACTGTGCGTCGTGTTGGCAGTAGCCTCGACCGCTGAGGCCAGCGAAGCGTTGGCATTCGAGGAATAGCTGACCGTATCGACCAAGGTGCCTGGTAATTCTGCCACTGGATCGAGAGTACTGCCACTACTATTGCCGCCACTATTACCACTACTGCCGCCGCCTCCGCAGGCACTCAGCACGAATAGCATTGCCAGAACGCCGCCCCTTAGACAATGATGTAGCGATGTATTCATCATCCACCTCCATACACAGTTTGAATTTCGAGTCACTCATCCCCAGTATTTCATAACAAGTCGAAATTCACAATCACAGTATGGATGACACTAAACCCAGTAGCTTGCGCAAGCTTTTTATGTCGGCGCAGACTCTACAATTTGAACCCAAGTACTTCCGAGCTTCAGGGCGAATCAACTTCGATTACGAATAAAGGCGCCAGCCGTAGTTTGGTAGAAATCGAAAGCTTGAATCATCGTGGTTTTATCGCCGTTCACTTTGACATAGCTAACGTGGATTGCAGTCACATCGGAAAACTGATGATCAGATTTGATTGCGTGCTCCAAGATTAACGCAATCGAGGTGGCGTCTTGCAACCGCAATTTTTTACTGATTTCATTCGAACGTGAATTAACAATGTTTAAGCTAATCTGATGTAATCCAATCTCAAGATTGATTTCACTATCTTGATATTGAGTTCGGCTCACCAATAGCTTGCGCAAATCGACTTTGTCTTCCTTGGCAACATAGGCTTTCGGCGTCGATTCAACTAGGGATGCTAAGGGATACGATAAAACAGGAGCCTGCAATAAGACATTTTCTGCATTCGCATTTACAGTCATTTTATGTAAGAAAATGCCATAAATAATAAACCCAACAAGAAATTTCAATGCCAGACTCGTTATGCTATCCAAATTACTCTTACGCTTAGGTGTGATGTATTTCATGGCATTTCTCTCGATGGGTAAGTCATGCGTCAAAGGTGAAACCTCAGTTTGCACTCTTACTTGCCCATCTGGATGTACGTTAGCCAACATACTCGCGACATGCTCATTGCGGACACATGCTCCTAACGGCTTACTATTCTTGAACGATGAAAAATTTGATGTGGCTTTTGCCGGACACACGCATGGCGGTCAAATCGCAAACAAACACGGTAAGCCCTTCATGCTGCCGCACGGGCATTTATCGAAGCAGTATTATCACGGTCTATTCGATATTTCTGAGAATGAGAAACTCATCGTCAGTCGCGGCATCGGTTGTACTAATTTACCTATACGCGTCAATGCTGCGCCTGAATTGGTGCTTTGCACTTTGGTCTGAATAGACATTGATCGAAGCGCGTGTATTGTTTGCGATTTTTTCTGATCGCCTCAGCCAGGCGGGTTGACACGCCTTTCATTACGCACTGCGCTCAAATTTTTTTGTTTCTCGACCGTCACGCGTGGGCACGCTGAGGCCGTGCCCACGCTACATTTTCACTACCGAATTGCGATGACTGTTTGATCATTCAAGCTAGGATATGTCCACTATTTCGGTTCATTCCAACAAAAACACTTCCAGCGATTGCTTGAGCGCTACTCTGGTGGAAATCGCGCTTAGCGCTATGCCGTGTATCATTTCATCGACCGTAGTGCAGCAATCAGCGAGTATGCTGACTTGGTATTTTTCTGCCGCTTTAGAAATGGCGGTGTGAGTCACACAGTTTTGCGTCATCATGCCGCAGATGAGTAACTCTTGCACGTCTAGCGCTTGCAAAATCTCATCCAAATTTGTCTCGTGAAAGCTGTCGGCATAGCGCTTGATCACGATGGGTGCGTCGGGTGCTGCGGCTAAAATACGTGAATGGATTTTGACACCATCACTCCCCTCATTGAAGAAGGGCGAAACACCATTGCTCGGATTGGCGACATGTTGAACATGAATAATGTCGACTTTGTTTTTGATCGCATTGGCGATGGCTGATTCAATGTGTGTTAAGGTTTTATCTGCATTCCACAATGGGTAATTTCCGTTTGGGAAGTAGTCGTTCTGGACGTCGATGACAATGAGGGCTTGGCGCATGATGTGCTTTCTTTTGTGCTTGGAAAGTGGACATGATAGGCATTCGATGCCTCGTTGAGAATTGTAAATTGTGTGGATTTGTAGGCTTTGACTTACATCTTGAAAGTATTAAGAATAATGGACAAAATGAATCGCGCCATTTTGCATCAGCTCAAACAAAATAGCCGCAAGACTTGGCAACAAATCGGAAAAGAAGTGCATTTAACCGGGCAAGCGGTGGCGGCACGAGTGTCGCAAATGGAGGATCAGGGTCTGATCACTGGCTATACGCTAAGACAAGATAATGCGGAGCGCCATTTCATTACAGTATTTATGGAGACTTCTGATTTTTCTGGATTTGAACTTTTCCTAAAAAACGATGCTCGAATTGAATCAGCTTATAAAGTGACTGGCGAAGGTTGTTATCAATTGATTTTTGTTTCCCAAAATGCTGGCGATCTGGAACCTTTTTTGAATGCCATGCTTAGCTATGGACGCTACAAAGTAGCAACGGCGATCAGACATATCAAGTCATAAGGTCGAACCCATCCATTTGATCACTTTGCAAGATGCTATCTCTTTGTAAGCAACCAAAAAAACCGCAGGCATATCGCCTCGTGCGAGGTACAATATTTATCCAAGTAACGACCTTTTCTATACAAATGATCTCACAGAAAATTTTGTACCAAACCAAGCTACGTCCTCTGCTAATCGCCTCCAGCATCGTACTATTCAGCTTTACACAATCGGTTAACGCGAACAAAACCTCGATCAAAATGCCAAGCGCACCTGTGCAAGCATCGACACAAGCCGTCTGCAAGTCACTCGACGATTGGAATGAGCCTACGCATGCGCGGCGCATATATGGCAACACTTGGTATGTTGGTACTTGCGGTATCAGCGTAGTCTTAATCGCGACGCCGAATGGTCATGTCTTGATAGATAGCGCACCGGAAAAAGCCTCAGCAGCTGTGCGTCAAAATATTCTGTCCTTGGGTATCAAACTTAGTGACATCAAAACGATTTTGCTAACGCACGAGCACCACGATCACATGGGTGGTTTGGCTAGTATGCAAACAGTAACGGGGGCGAAAGTATTGAGTCGTAGCAATGTCGTAGATGTGCTCAAATCAGGAAAAAATGACAGACGTGATCCACAATTTAATGAATTGGCAGGCTTCAATCCGATTGCGAATGTTCACGTGATCGAGGATAGCAGCGCTATCAAAATCGGTAATACGCAGATTCAGCATATTCCTATGCCTGGCCATGCACCAGGCGGTTCTGGTTGGACTTGGCAAGAGTGCGAAAAAAGTGTCTGCAAAAATATCGTGTTCGCAGACAGTTTAGGGTCTATCTCTGACAACGTCTATCTTTACTCAGCGCCAGACTCACTAGCGAATGCACTCAGAGAGAGTAGTCAACGCGTGGCGAAAACCGCGTGCGACATTCTGATTACGGGTCACGGAACGGCGAGTGATTTATTAGCGCGTTTAGATGGGGCAAAGCCGCTGGTCGAACCACAGGCTTGTGTGAATTATGCGCAAACTGGTGCGATTCGTTTAGAGGATCGCTTGAAGAAAGAGATGGTCAAGTAATAGGATGGGCACAAGAACTTTGTGCCCTTTCTTTTACGAACAGTATCCGCGCTGATAACTTTTCTAAAATTCGAAACTGGCACGCTTTTTTAAAAAATCGATTTATTTCAGAAAAGCCTGATATAAATTAAAGGTGCTGACCAAACTGATTAAGCTACCAACCAAAATCAGCAAGGTCTTCGCTTTCAAATGCTTGGTTACAAACGCCGCAAACGGCGCAGCAACCAGGCCGCCCAAGGCTAAGCCAGCGACAAGTACCCACACCGTGTGATCTAAAATCGAGAAGAAAGACGCAGCGACCACAACGGTTAAAAAGAATTCTGCAAAATTCACCGTACCGATTGTTGTGCGGGGGTCTTGACCGGAACCGACCAAGGAAGTCGTGACGATAGGTCCCCAACCGCCACCGCCCGTGGTATCCATTAAGCCGCCGAAGAATGCGAGTGGAACCACCTTACTCGTATTGATCTGGGACTTAGCTTTGATATGACGAAAGGCTTTACTAAATACATAAATGCCCATCAATAAGAGATACACACTGATGTAAGGCTTCAGAGCCTTACCGTCAATACTACTCAAAATATAAGTGCCCGCCAGAGCGCCGATGATGCCAGGTACGAGTAAGCCAAAGAATAGTTTCTTATTCACGTTACCCATTTTGAGATGCGCGACACCCGAAATACCCGTGGTAAACACCTCAGCTAAATGCGTCGCACCACTAGCCAAAGCCGGAGGCGCACCCGCCGCAAGTAAGAAACTACTCGACGTAATGCCATATGCCATGCCCAATGCACCATCAATCACTTGCGCTAAAAATCCCACCCCAACTGCACTCCAAAACAAGGGGTCGTGCAAAGTCTGGGTGATCAAGGTCATGCCAGTTTCTTGATTACCGCCGAAAAACAGGCGAAACGCTAAATACACGACTAGCCCAATCAGTATCGCCACAACCGCATAACTGAGTATCCGCAAAATCGGATGCTCGTGCGCATGTGTCACTTCGTACTCGATAGGAGGCAATGCCAGAGCTTCGTGCTCAGGGTTGATGCTTCTATCATCAAAGTCGATGTGACGAATTTTCATGTTGAGGTGAACGCTGTCTTTACTGTAGAAAGCGTGATCATAGCCAAAGCATGCAAAAATCTAAACAACAGAATAACTATTTGCTTATGCGAGATGCTTGTATTGGCTATGGAAAGCCTCATTGAAGTCAAATAACAAGCCGCCTAGCGCCCGAATTTGCCATGTACGATAGCCAACTAAGGGTTAATTCACTTTCAAAATGACATTTACACTCAACTAGCCTTCTAAAAAGGGTATTTTTTGCAAGTACACTGATTGAGTAAAGCGCCTGCTACCATTACTGCTTGCACCTTTTTCTTCTCACCTTTTTCGACCGAGACATGTAGCAAGATAGGGATTTTCTTCTCCTTCGACATTTATCCTATAAGGGAAGGCTGATGCCATTTGATTTCTATGGCCCACATTGTTGTTGGATCTAAAGTTTTATTTTAAATATTGCAATAAGTTTTACGCACGACATCCGGCCAAGACCAGCCTATGACTTGGGCAGCTCATGCAACACAATTCATTTCTATTAACATCTTTCTTCAGCCTGCTCAGGTACTTTCACAAATTGAACATAACAGCTCACTTCGCTGATTGCTCCAACAATACAACAAATTACAATCGATGCTTGTGGGAACGGTTTCATTGATGAATACTTTTGAGAAATAATTGTATTCCCCATTTTATGGAGCAGAAGCAATGTCGATGACAACCCAGTTGCCAACAAATCAAACCATCACATCAGCGCAATTCGCGTGGTTAGGGCGACTGGCTGAGGCTAGCACGCCTCAAGAGACTGCCTCGTTGATCGTGCAATGTGTTGTAGACGAGTCCTGTTGCGATACCGCTTTTGTGTCATGGCGAGTGGAGTCAACTGGCGAGCAAAAAATCGAACCGACCACCATTTTGAGTCCAGAAGAGCAGAGACTGATCGATGCAGTAATCGAGCATTCACAACGGTCAAGCACGTCTGATGGCTCGCAAATTGCACTGCCCTTGTTTCAGGGAAGCCCTGCCGTTTTAGTGATGTCATTGACGCTTGATCCCGCCATCGATACGCAAACTCAAACTGAAAAATTATTAGATGAAGTCGGTGCTTTATTGCAGTTGGCAGGACAACACATGAAACGGGCACTGGCATCGCTTGATCTCCAGGTTGCCATTGCTGATTTGGAACGTTCAGAGCGTCTTCAGCGTGCGCTCTTTGCCATTTCCGATCTGGCTGGATCCGATCATGACATGAACGATGTTCTCAAAGGTATCCATACCATTGTTGGCACGCTTATGTATGCTGAAAATTTTTTCATCGTTTTGCATAACACCGAACGCGATAGCATTCGATTTGTTTATTGGGCGGACGTGAAAGACTCATCGCCAGACCCTGGCATTGAAATCCCAATGAACTCACGGGTGCATTCGCTCACTTGGTATTTGCTCCATGATCGCAAGACGCTTATGGGGAATAATGATCAGCTACAGGCGCAAGTCTCTGGGCCACTAAAGATGATAGGAACGCTGGCACGGGATATTCTGGGCGTACCACTTTTAAGAGATGGGCTGGTGCTCGGAGCGATCGTGGTGCAAAGCTATCGGGACGATATCTCGTTCTCAACCGATGATCGTACTTTGCTCGAATTCGTCGGTAGCAATATTCTCGTTGCGCTCGAACGAAAACAAGGTATGGAAGACCTTGAAACACGAGTCCAATTACGAACGATGGAGTTGGCCGATGCGAACCGAGGCCTACAACAAGAAATCATCGAACGACAACGCGCAGAACGCTTGCATGTTGCTTTGTTTCATATCGCGCAATTGGCTACCGCGGATATTAGTCAGTCTGAGTTGTATTCACGTGTACATACCGAAGTGAGCGAATTAATTAATGCAGAAAATTTCTACATCGCACTCTTATCTAAGGATGGAACGACGCTTGAGTTTCCCTTAAGCGTAGACAATAGCGGGGAGAAATTTGAAACTAGGAAAATCGGACGTGGATTAAGTGAATATGTACTCAATCATGGGAAAGTCAATTTTCGTAGCGATGACATTTATGCCTTAGAAGCGGCAGGTGAAATTGACCTTAACACGGTAGGAATCTCCCCCTCCAGCTGGATGGGCGTTCCCTTATTGGTTGGGGAACAAACTATAGGCTTAGTGGCAGTACAAACCTATGGTGAATCGGCAGTGTACACGCAGGCAGATCAGGAGCTTTTGGTTTTTGTTACCTCACAAATCGCCAATACACTACATCGTCGCCTTGCTGCAGAAAGTCTGCAAAAAGCTAATGCTGAGCTTGAGCTACGTGTCCAAGATCGTACCCAAAAGCTACTTGAAGAGATTAGCGAACGTGAGCGTATCCAAGAGCAACTCAAACATGAAGTGATGCACGATGCACTCACTGGCCTACCTAACCGTGGCTATATCTTAGACCGACTCACACGTGTACTGGCGCAATTAAAACGCGATACGACCGAACATTGTGCATTGTTGTATTTAGATATTGACCGATTCAAAGTAATCAATGATAGCCTCGGACATTTAGCGGGTGATGAAGTTTTGAAAGAAGTCGCACGCCGCTTACTACTGTGCGTACGTGAACCCGATGTAGTAGCAAGACTATCGGGTGATGAATTTGCCGTCTTGCTCGTTGATGTAAAAAGTCCCTCGACTGCGATCAGAGTAGCGCAGCGCATTATTGATACGCTACGCAAACCGCTCAACGTCGCGGGCAAAGAAATCAATCCGACAGCCAGCGTAGGTGTGGCTATTATCGATGACCGCTACAATCTTGCTGATGAGGCACTCAGAGATGCAGATCTTGCACTGTACCGCGCCAAAAAAGTAGGGCGCAATCGATTTGAGCTGTTCGATGAAAAACTGCAAAAAAATGCGGTCAATGTATTAGCCATCGAGAGTGAATTGCGTTCCGCCTTGCAGTACGATCAATTTGAACCTTATTTCCAACCTATTATTCGCTTGAGCACCGGCGAAACGGTGGGCTATGAAGCTTTAATACGCTGGAATCATCCCGGTCGCGGCGTCATCGGGCCATTCGATTTTTTACGAATAGCAGAAGATAACGGCAGCATCGAAGACATCGATTGGCATATGTTTGAATTAAGCTGCCTTGCAATGACCAAACTGGCCAACAAAAACACATATTTAACAATCAATTGCTCCCCCTTGCATTTCCGACGCACCGATTTTGATACGCGGCTTTTAGAACTACTGCAACGCACTGGACTATCGAATACTCGCTTGGTCACCGAGGTAACAGAAGGTTCTCTACTAGACGATACCGAACGTGTATGTGCAACCTTAGATCGATTAAGATTGGTCGGTGTCGGTGCCGCACTAGACGACTTTGGCACGGGCTATTCGTCATTAAGTTATCTGCACAAATTTCCGCTACGTATATTAAAGATTGACCGTTCGTTCGTGAATGAATTAAACAGTGAGAACAACTCTAGTGTTACCGTTGTTGCGGCTATATTGGCGATGGCCAGCGCTTTGGGCTTAGACGTCATCGCAGAAGGCATAGAGACGCCAGAACAACATCGCACCCTGGTAGACATGGGCTGCGGTTTTGGTCAAGGCTATTTCTTGGGTCGGCCTAATCCTATGCAACATTGGTTAAATTTGGAAAAATAATGAACCCTTCTTCGTGCGTGCATCTTGTGCCGGATATCATGTAGCATTTTCGACTTTTCTTATTCCGTATAGGGCAATTAACCGAAAATTAGCGCTCGGATCGACAGACCGACCAACATGACATTTAGCGAATATTGAACCCGCAATATTGCCATCATTCAAGAAACCGCAAACTGCTGTTGTGACCACACTGTTGATGCTCATGATAGAAACATTTCTTTGCGGTTTTTCAATTCAAGCTGGCGTATAGTGTGACAACGCAGACGCTTGCTATTGCCTACGTCAACAATATAAGGAACCGCATGACACTACTACAATTATGGCTACCGATTCTAGTCACTGCGATCGGCGTCTTTTTTGCCAGCAGTTTAGTACACATGGTTTTTAAATGGCATAACGCTGAGTATCGCCTGCTACCCAATGAAGACGATGTACGCAAAGTATTAGGTGCAGCCAAACTAGATGCGGGTCTGTATTCCACACCACATTGCACGGATATGAAAGAGATAGAAACAGAAGCGATGCAACAGAGATTTCGTGAAGGCCCTGTCGCCTTTATCACGATACGTCCGCCTGGTGCACCAGCGATGGGTAAGTATCTGACGCAGTGGTTCATACTTAATTTGGTGATTGCCGGACTAGGTGGTCTACTGGCGTTACAAGCCTATGGACTACATGCCAATCCTGCTGTAGCGGGACACTTTGTCGGGATTTTTTCTCTGATCGTTTATGGTTGCGGTACGGTGCAAGAGTCGATCTGGATGGGTAGACCATGGTCTGCAAGCTTAAAGAATCTACTCGATGCTTTGATTTATGGCACGGTCAGTGCTGTCGCTTTTTGGCAGCTTTGGCCCTAATGCATCACGAACAATGAACAGCATGGCTTGCACTAATAGATTTATGGTGCCAGCCATTTTTCTTTCACCAATAATCATTAGTGTCATCGCACTAGACACGCCATATTGAAAACCGCCGACCCAGCTACAATTCCTCGCTGACGCTTCCATTCCTGAACACCCAAACCACATCGCTATGAATGAACTAAGCCTGATACAAATGCTAGGCAAACTAGTTGTCATGATTTCTCTGCTGCTTGCCTTCTTTTTGTTTACTGTAAAATCGCATCATCGGTTGGCGAATCGACTTTTTGCCTCTTTTCTTGTTCTGACTGCGGTAGATTTAAGTGGCTTTTTTATTTACCCGTCTATTTTGGCTTTTCCTGTTCTCGAAACGTTCCGACTCTCGGCCGCATTTCTGCAGATGCCAGTTTATTGGCTGTATTTTTCTGCTTTTTGTTTCACCGATTTTAAATTGCGCCCACAGCACGCTTTGCATGCGCTTCCGTTCTTACTCTTTAATATCGTATTAAGTTTGCCATTGGCATTGGCATTGCCAGGTTCAGAGCCAGCGCACGCCCGCGTTCTATTTCAAATCATCGGCGAATTGCAGTTCGTTTCCTATATCGCGGCATGTTTTCTTGTTCTAAGAAAATACAAGGCTATTTATCGTGAAAACTATACCAATGCGGCGCTTTCTATCCATAAGTGGTTGTTTCAAATTTTGTTACTGTCATGCATTGCGCACAGCATTGTCGTTATTAAGAATTTTTTAGGCTATCACGACAATATGAGTCTGTATCTATCAGCCAATGTGCTAGTAGCGCTGATTGCACTAGGTGTCATGTGCTGGTTTATGCTAAGCGCGCTATATCATCCCGATCTGTTTCGTGGCGTGGATTCGCAATTAGCACTGACAAAAGAAAATAGCATCGAACAAAAAAACAAAACCCACGCATCAACCGCGACAAACGAAGCAGATCCTCAAGTGCAATCGCAGATCGCTTTTTTGCAGCGATACATGCGGGACAGTGAAATTTTTCTAGATGCCTCTTTAAGCATACAGCAGCTAGCTGAAAAAATAGACATGCCAGTCAAAGACCTCTCCATTTTGATTAATCACGAAATGGGACAACATTTTTTTGATTTCATTAACGAGTATCGAATTCAAAAAGCCATGGAATTCCTGCGTGATCCGAAGAGAAGCGAGCAGTCTGTTTTAGAAATTTTGTATGAAGTGGGTTTCAACTCAAAATCTTCATTCAACACTTGGTTCAAAAAAATCAGCCATTTAACACCGACCGAATATCGCAAAAAACATAGCTAAGCCTTTATGGTTCATTTTAGCGATGTAAATAGTTCGACTTTTTTTAGTCGGTCGATTTAGCAATGAGATTCATCATAAATTAGGTATCCGATCTACTTTTAAAAGATACCGTTATGAATTCCCACTTTGGCAAATTATTCACCTTAGCAAACTTGCTATGCCTATGTCTATGTCTGTGTCTATTTCTCACCACATCGAATTCACAAGCACACACCACGCCGATTGAAAAAGCCTACTTAACATCCAAGGCCGCCTTTGATAGCAACATTTCTTCGCAAGAAATACATCGCTACAAGATCAAACTCAAAAAAGACCAATCTGTTCATTTTCGTATAAGACAGATGAATACCGATGTAGTAATAAAAACTTACGATAGCGAGGGCAAGAAGACCGCTGAATTTGATAGTCCCAATGGTATGAATGGCGACGAATTCGCCAGTTTGCTGGCAACACAAACTGGCACCTACCAAATAGACGTACAGTCGCAAGATGAGAAAAGTCATACGGGACGCTACGTCTTAACCATGCAAAAAATTCATCCAGCGGCACACACTGCAGCACAAAAAACTGCACTGCTTTTAAGTCGATATGACTACCCAGATCTACCTGGCCTCGCACTTTCCGTTGTAAAAGACGGCGCAATTATCTACAAAAAAGGCGTGGGCATTGCCAATGCCGAATATGGCATTCCCATCTCGACCGCCTCGGCTTTTCAGGTTGGATCGATTTCAAAACAATTCACTATTTTTTCGATACTCTTGCTAGAGAAAGAAGGAAAACTCTCCCTTGATGACGAAGTAAAGAAATATCTACCCGAACTTTCTGAGCTTGGTCAGGAATTTGAGCAGCCAATCACGCTACGCAACCTGGCAAATCACACACATGGTATGCGCAACATCGATGACTTGCTCGCCATAAATGGCTTGAGCGATAGTGATGCGGTGAGTAATCCACAAGCCCTGAAGCTAATTATCAAACAAAGATTCCTAAATTTTGCACCAGGAACTCGTTATCAATATGGGAATTCTGGCTATATCTTATTGGCTGAGATTGTTGAACGGGTTTCTGGTAAAAAGTTTTCTCAATATGTCGCCGAGCAGATTTTCACACCTTTGAAAATGCATCATTCACGCTTCTTAGATAACGCGCGCGCTGTCATCAACAATATCGCTTATCCCTATACTTCGGAGCCCAATTCGTTAAATAAAATTTTACTCAATAGCAGCATCGTGGGCAGCACTGGTTTGGTGACCACGGTTGAAGACATGAGTTTGTGGGCGAGCAATTTTGAAAAAATGACGATAGGTGACGTCCGCATTATTAATAAAATGCAGAAAAAAAGCGTGCTGAATAATGGCGAAGTTATTCCGTATGGTTTAGGGCAAGAAATGAAAACCTATCGCGGTATGGAGATCATTTTTCACGGCGGCGGCACAGGTGGTTATCGCGCCTATTTGCTGCGAATTCCCAGTAAAAAAATCTCCGTCATCGTCATGGCAACGTCGCAAGCAGTGAATCCTCTGGAAATCGCCTATAAAACTGCGGATTATTTTTTAGATTTGCCGCCTTTAACCGATACAAGAGTAGCGACAACAGTGAATGAAGCGCAATTGAATGCGTATGTCGGTGATTATGAAGTCATGCCAGGCGTGATTTTCTCGATTGCAAAAGATCAGCATGATTTGACTTTTCAAGTCTATGGCGAGCAGCAAAAGACTAGATTAAAACCCATTTCTCAGAACGAATTTTCACTATCGGATCAGTACAATCGCGTTTCATTCGACACGACCAAAGACCATTCTGCCTACCTGCTCAATTTTCATCTCTATGATTTTAACTACCAAGGTCAACGTGTTTTGATAAAACCTGTTGATGCTAACTCGGTTAATTTAATGGAACTGACAGGTCGCTATTTTAGTGAAGAATTGGGAAGTACTTACACCTTACTCACCAGAGAGCGCGAAACCGGGGGGCAACAGCTCATCGCGAGCCATCACCGCAACCCAGATATACACTTAACCGCCTTTTCTGCATCCCCTGGATTTGAAAGAGACAGCTTTATGAGTAATCAATGGTTTTTTAAAAAGCTGCAATTTATTCGAGATGATCAATCGAACATCAAAGGCTTTCTCATGTCAGGACAAAATGCGACATCTATCTATTTTGAACGAACCAGTCATTGAGACATTGAATGCAATCTTAATGAATATTTGTTGCTGATGGGTGGACTAAGCTTGATTCGGCAGATTTAAGCACTTTCAAACACACTTTGCGTGCTTTTGAGTAGCTAATGTTCATTTTCAGTACTGGTTCGGCCATGATGCTCCATATCCGAATGTCTTAGGAAGCATCATGGCACTTTTTGATTTTTTTTGTAATCTTAAGTTTGGTAGCGATCAGCGGTTTCTTTTCTATGTCAGAAATCGCCTTTACGGCCGCACGTAAAGTCAAACTACACATACTGGAAGCAGTATGGCAATCCTCATGCCCGCAAGGTGCTGGCATTGCAGCCAGAACCTGGGCACTTCTTTACTGTCGTACAAATTTTCTTGAACGCGATTGCTATTCTCGGCGGTATTTTAGGCGAGCAATCCTTAACGCCCTACTTCGCCAAATTGCTGCACTCATTATTTGGCGAAGCGAGTCAAATTGATACCTTAAGTTTTATCAACCGAACGTGACGATCAAATTACCGCGGATGAAATTTACGCGATAGTCAGTGCAGGTGCCGAAGCCAGCATCTTGCAAACCCGTGAACATGACATGATAAGCAATGTATTTGAACTGGAAAGCCGCACTGTGCCATCCGCGATGTCGCAACGTGACAGCATTGTCTATGCTCTTTTTTTCTGCAAACAAGAGTTGAAAGCTACACGTACCATTTATCGTAAAAACAGAGCATAGTCTCAGAGAATCAATTGCGAAATCTGCGGGATACAAGTATCGGATACCAAACTTAGTTCCTGAATTGTTCATTATTTGTCAGATTTTTCAATCGCAAAAAGCAGGATTTAACATTATTTATCTAATAGCTTGGTGGGACTGACTCACTTACTTCTATAATGTTGATAATACTATTGATGCAAGCCAACCTTTCTGGAACCTGTATGAATTTCGTTTTTCGCCCGCATGGCAGGTTCAAAGTCTGGACTGAGGGTCAATTATTACTGACCGAAGTGACCGGCCCCTGGAATCGTGAGCTTATAAATTACTGGGCGCAACAAGCACTTGATTTGGTCACGGAGTTTTCTGCGGAACGCCCGTATGTCGCCATCACCACCGTCTTCGAATCAATATTGTGTCCTGCCGATGCAATTGAGCGAATCGCGCAAGTAGTACAGCACAGTCGTTCCCATCTCCCCTGCCTGGCGAACGTCATAGTCGCGGCCAAGGATGTTGATGGCAGGGACATTGTCAAACGAACTTATCAGGGTATCGGTTTGGAGCCTATATTTGAAGACTTTGATAGTGCAAAATCTTGGGCGGAACGCATCATCAAGGAACAGCAGACAGTCTGGTCAGATTCATAATCTGGATAAATCACCAAAACAATCGAGTCTTGGCGGTGTGCAGATGATGGGTTTGTATCTGTAATTTCAGATTGATTCATCGAGTAACATCACATTTGAGCGCTTTGGATTCATTTTTCGTAGCCACTCGGCTATGATGTTCCTTAACACTATGTCAAAGGAAACACCATGGCACTTTTTGATCATCTCTTCGTTATATTCATCTTGGTCGCGATTAGTGGCTTTTTCTCTATGTCGGAAATCGCTTTGGCCGCTGCTCGTAAAGTAAAGCTGCAGATCTTAGAGGCAGATGGCAACTTGCGAGCAAGCAAGGTACTGGCCTTGCAGCTTGAACCAGGACATTTTTTCACGGTCGTTCAAATTGCCTTAAATGCGATTGCTATTCTAGGCGGTATTTTAGGTGAACAATCACTCACGCCTTACTTTGCCAAAGTATTTCATTCGCTATTTGGTGAGGCAAGCTGGATAGACACGATGAGTTTTCTTAGCTCGTTTATCTTTGTTACTTCTATCTTTATCTTATTTGCAGATCTCATGCCCAAAAAGCTCGCCATGGTCGCGCCGGAACGGGTGGCGATGTTTGTGGTGTCGCCAGTGCTGCTCTGTGTCAAATTATTCAAACCCTTAGTATGGATCTTTAATGGTTTATCAAATTTGATTTTTAAAACCCTCAATATCCCAACCGAACGCGATGACCAAATTACGTCAGACGAAATTTATGCAGTAGTCAATGCCGGTGCCGAGGCTGGTATCTTACAAACCCGCGAGCACGGCATGATAGGCAATGTATTTGAATTAGAGAGTCGTACCGTGCCGTCCGCGATGTCGCAACGTGACAGCATTGTTTACCTGAGCTTGCAAGACAACGAAGAAAGTATAAGGCAGAAAATCGCCGATCAACCGCATACAAAATTTTTGGTCTGTGATGGCCAAATCGACAAAGTCGTCGGCTATGTGGAATCAAAGGACATACTAAAACGCATACTCACCAATCAAGCATTTTCTAAAGTGCAGGAACTGTCGCTACGCACCGCCTTGGTGGTACCGGACTCACTGACACTGTCTGAAATGTTGGAGCAATTTAAAGCAACGCGCGAGGACTTCGCCGTGATCATGAATGAGTACGCATTGGTGGTTGGTATCATCACACTCAACGATGTGCTGAGTACTTTAATGGATGGTATGGTACATCCCTATATGGAAGATCAAATCGTCAGACGCGATGACCATTCTTGGTTAATCGACGGTGCAACGACGATTGAAGATGTTTGTCGCGCATTAGATATCGATGACTTGCCTGAAAGTGGCAATTACGAAACCATCGCTGGCTTCATGATGACGATGCTGAGAAAAATTCCTAAGCGCACCGATTTTGTGATGGTGGGCGACTATAAATTTGAAGTGGTTGATATCGATCAATTTCGTATTGATCAGTTGTTGGTCGTGAAGAAAAGTAATACAGAGTCTAAGCCTTCGTAAGAAGGATGCGCGCGGCGCACCCGACTCCTCAAGAATTTTTTTGTTTAATTCCACTTTATAAAAAAGCGTCAAAGATCATTCCTTGACGCTTTTCTATTTTTACACAACGAGTATTACTTTATTTTCTTCGCTGGCATATTCTGCCAACCCTGCGTCAAAATCAATTGCGTGATTTTACCATCGGCAGCCTTTTCAAATTTCAATTGTGCGCCTAAGTCCGGCGCGCTCAATGTATCTGCACTGACGGCAACGACATTAATTGGTCCCTGGCCTGTCGCTTGCGTAATGAATTTATTCCCTTCACGACGCACATGCAAAACAAAATTTGGCCTGAGTTCATAATCACCGACAAACACATCAAACTGCTCCGGCGTCATGGCAAAGGCTTTTGCGGCTTCGGGCAAGGCTTCATTCAATTTTGGATGGGAAACCGAAGTCCCTTGTTGATACACGACCGCATCACTCACCTCGCCTTTTGCGTTTTTATTGAACTCGACTCGCAATAAAGAATTATTGTCTTTGAAAAAGCCGTTTTGCGAATACGCCTGCATGACAGTGCGCGGACCGTTGGTACGCGTCATCACTAATTTATCGCCTTCGCGCATGACGATGCGGCGATTGTTCTCATCTATACGATAGACACCCACATATTGGTCTAACGTTTTTCCATCAACAGTCACCGCTTTGAATTCAGGAATAGGTTTGCCAATCGCACTGGCGGCTAAACGCATTGCCACCATCTCTGGTTGAGCCAGACCACCATCCGCATTGGTCAACACGGCAACGTAGACTTTATCTTTTGGCAGACTCAATGCAAAAGTAGAGAAGCCTGGAATGCCACCACCGTGAGAAATCATAGCTTGTGATTCAAATTGGCCTATGCCCCAGCCATAGCCGTAATTGGTATCCTGCCCGTTCTTTAACTTGTACGACGTGAAGGCTCGTTTCCAATGTTCTGCTTTCAATAATTTTCCTGCACTGACAGCAGCATCCCATTTCGCCAGATCATCCACGGTTGAGGTCAGAGATCCTGCTGCATACGGTTGAGTCATACTGATTTTCATACTCGGTTCAAACTCACCGGTGCGCTGAGAGTAGCCGGCAGCGCGTACTTGTTTGCTGCGTTCATAACCTTCGTAGGCCGTATTTGTCATACCTAGCGGTGTGAACAAACGTTTTTCTACAAACTTAGCATAAGGTTCTCCGCTTACTTTCTCTATGATGGCACCGAGCAAGAAATAACCGGAATTATTGTATTTGTAGGCAGTGCCTGGTTCAAACTCCAAGGCGTCGTTTTTAAAACTATCGACCATTTCCTGCACGCTGATATCTTTACCTGCACCAGCGACGAAATTAGGTTTTCCTGTATAACTTGGTATACCTGAAGTGTGGGTCAACAAATGTTCAACGGTAATGCCTTTACCGCTAATCGGATAATCAGGAAAAAATTTTGTGACCGGATCATTCAAGGCGATTTTGCCTTCCTCCACCAATTGCAAAATCGCGACCGAAGTGAACTGCTTAGTAATCGAACCGAGACGCATCACATGGTCTGCTTGCAATGCCTCTTTGCTTGCGATGTTTGCTATGCCATAAGCTTTGCGTAATAAGGTTTTACCGTCCTTCACGACAATCACGGTAGCGCCAGGCTGATTTGCTTTGTAATAGGCGGCGCCGATCTGATCGAGTTGTTGCGTAATAGTCGTGTTCGCTGTCTGAGCGCTTACGGATGACTTATTACTGTCTTGCGCGAAGCTGACCGGGGATTGCAGTAGCAAGAGTGTGGCGATGGCGATGGGGGTTAAAGCGAGGGCACTGAATATTGGTTTCATAGATAGTCCTGACTATTATTGATATGCGGATTTTGAGGGAGTAAGGCTTTGAAAAACAAGCACACGATATCGCAAGTTCAGTCGACAATCTGGCAGTTTGCGATCAAATGCAAAAATTAAGGGTTAAATGGTATTTAAGCGGGCATTAGCTATTTATGCTGAGCTGCCCGACTTGCTTGTGTTTTTTTAGCATAGATTCAAGAAAAACCGCTCGCCACTAAGTTTCACTATTCACAATCCTGTATAAAAAACACGACACATACTCAGTGTTGTTGCGCCGTCTCACTGCTTCCCTACATCACGGATCCAACAAAAGCACCCTATAATGCACCATCGACGATACCGGAGGTACTATGATTTTTCGACATAATTTTGGACAGAAGTTCGCACATAAGTTAGAACGCAAATTGGCAATGAGTTTGAACGAAACTTTCAAGGGCAATGGTAAAAGCAAAATCTTTATCTCTAGCTTGTGTCTCGCAGCGCTTAGCTCTGCCAGCCAGGCACAGTCACTGGATGTACTCCAAGGTAAAGCACTAAAGTCAGATGATGTCGTGGTTCAGCTGGTTCAAAAATTAGAGTTAGAAAAATATAAAGCGACGATCAAATCCCTAACTCAATTTGGCGATCGCCGCCAAGGCACAGAGCGCAACCGCAAGGCCTTGGATTGGATAGAAACACAATTAAAATCTTATGGCTGCACCAATACTGAACGTCTGCAATACGAATACACTCAATCACCTCCAGCTCCTGCCAATGCTAGTCCCGCACCACGCCGCAACGTCATTCCGAGTGGTGGACTGGGAGGCACAGCAGGACAAGGCGGTAGTACTTTGTTTGGAAAGCGTGCGAAAACGGGCGTGAATACTGATCCACTACTACAACCAGATGAAAAGCTACGTGCTATAAATGCAGAGCCAACACCGGTCGGTACTTCAATGCGCGAAAATGTGTATTGCACCAAGATCGGCAAGACACATCCCGAAGAAATGTATATCGTCGGCGCCCACATGGATGGCATCGGCTTTGGTGAAGCAGCCAACGACAATGGTTCTGGCACCGCTATCGTGATGGAGCTGGCAAGAATTTTTAGCGCACCCAATGTCGAGACCGACCGCTCTATCCGCTTTGTACTATGGAATAACGAAGAGACAGGGTTAAATGGTGCCTACGCTTACGTTGCGCAACGCAAAGATTTACAAGGTATAGAATCACCTAAGGGTAGTGGTCAGTTTCCCGAACCAAAATGGTTGGGTATGGTACAGCACGATATGATGCTATGGGATCACGGTATGCCAATCGCAAAATTGGACGCAAAAGGAAAACCCGTACTGGATGCAGAAGGCAAGCCTGTGTATGAATCGCCGAAAGAACAAAGAGCAGAGGCTGATGTGAATATCGAATATCAATCAACCGCAAAGCAAGCCGATGGCGCAGCAAAATTGGCATGGTTCTTCCGCGCAGCGAATGACAAGTACGCGACTAATTACCCTGCTGCGGTGGGCTTCCATATGACGAATACGGATTCGGTACCTTTCATGGATTTGGTACCTGCCATTTCATTGCGAGAGAATGAACGAGGCATGCACATAGGTGCCGGTTGGAATCCAAACTGGCATCAACCTACTGACGTATTTAGTACCTACTCGGACAAAGACTTTTTATTGGGTCTGAATGCTGCGCAAACGACTTTATCGGCGATCGCGACTTTATCCGGCACCAAATTGAAAGAAAAATAGGATTCGCCAATTCTTCCTAGATTATCTATTTGGTTCACATTAAACTCGCCCTATGGCTCAACACCATAGGGCGACATCGTTTAGTATTAACAACATGACCCTAGTCTGAAATACTGGGAGTCATATTTGCAGTACTGCATTGTTACCACCGTGTTCCTATCCCCATCTTGTAGCTGTGGCTTTTCACCGTGCCAATGGAAAATTTGCTCATATCGAGCACCAGTTTTCCAGTCAGATAAATACTAGTATTGAGTTGATAGCGCAAACCAACTTCTGACTGCATGATTAAGCTCACCGGAACATGCTGAGGGAATAGCCAATCGGCTTTGGCGTAAGCTTCCCATTTGTCATGAATAAATTTTCGCTTGAAATCAAGCGAGATTACCCAGGCATTTAATTGAAATTGACTTGGCCCCTTATCCAGTACCAACCTATTGTAAGTTGCCATTATTTCTGTACTACCGGATTTATCCTTCCACAGATTACGACCGAGACCTAAGCCATTGTAATAAAGATTGCTACCGGCGATTACTCTATCATTTTGATAGAAATTATTGGCACGTATAAACCAGTCAGGCGTAAAGAAGTAATCCAGCGAATACTCAAGCTTTTTACTATCCTCACTTTTTTCATTGTCCTCGGTGTAATTTCTAATTTTGCCGTCCAACTTATGACGCCATGGTTGTACATTCCATGTCACACTTCCGTCGACTTCTAGATATCGAGCGAGCGTCTTATTTTGGGAATTTTCCAAACTAGCATCAACACGTCCCTCCAATCCGTCAAAAATACCGTGCTGATCGACTTTCGTCACTTCGGATAAATCGAATCTAAGCGCTGAGATTGCGATATTTTTTCCATCGACTGTGACGTAGCCATTAAGTGAACTCATCTGTAACTGAGCTTGCAACGGCACAGACGAAGTTTGATTGACCTCAAAAAAAGACACGCTAGTATCCGTCGATAAGCTGCTAATGGCGCTCGTATCTATGGTTACTTCGCCAGCGTAGTCTGTCTTTATCGCTACTTTTGTGGCATCGATTTTAAGCAGTCGACCACTTATTTGGTCCGTGTTTTTTAACTTAAGAATATCGGCATGAGAAAAGCTAGCAAACACGGGAACACTACAAAACAACGCTATTTGCAACAAGAGTCGATACGGTGTTTGGGGGAATTTACGTATACAAGTCATCTGGGAAGGACTAAGTCATATTCAAAATGGAGACCAATCGATTCTAACGTTTCACCCAGATTTGCGAAACCTAAATTCTAACTTTGGAATCATCGAGGCAAACTTCAAACGGCTTAGCTCAACAATAATACTTTAACAACTGGTATTGTTGCTGGAGATCAAAAAAGAAGTGTAATTCAGATACAAATACGGGACAAATGTAGCAAGTTGGTTGCAAGTTTTTGCGTTCGCAGTGATACTGCCGGATGGTATTTTCCGGTCAATTTTTTTAGCAGGTATGCACAAATTCTTTTTTGTTTTATCTAACTTTATTTTAGCTCTTGGTCTATCCGGTGCAATGTCGGAGGTACATGCGCAGTCACAGGTGAAACTTTTTTTACCTGAAAATCTAGATAGTAATGGCAACCAAATCCCACAGGACAATCATCTATTAGAAATCTTGTCGTACTTTGAACGAACCGCCAATGTCAGGTTCGAAAAATTAATATTACCTTGGAAACGAGCACAGGTTGAAGCCTTGCAAGGCAATGGTATCGTTTTTGGTTTATCTCCGACACCAGACCGTTTGAAGCTATACCAATATTCACAAGCAGTCACAAAGCAAACCGTTTGGGGTATCACTTACGGCAAGCCCAAACCTAGTATCAAATCACTTGAAGATCTGCGCGGCAAAATAGTTAAC